>NZ_JBSHJY010000020.1:0-12288 GCF_053619715.1 Agromyces sp. NPDC055520
GGCCACGCCCGCGGCGCCGCAGCCGGCGGCGGCCGCGGCGCCCGTCAGGCCGATCGGCCCGCCCCGCCGCGGGCCGATGGGCGGCGGGCCGATGGGCGGCATGGGCATGCCCGCCGAGAAGTCGATGGACTTCTGGCCCTCGGCCAAGCGCCTGCTCGGGCGGCTCCGGCCCGAGCGTGCGCTCGTCGTGGCGGTCGTGCTGCTCGGCATCGTGAGCGTCGTGTTCTCGGTGCTCGGCCCGAAGATCCTCGGTGGAGCCACGAACATCATCTTCGAGGGCTTCCTCTCGTCGCAGATGCCCGCGGGTGCCACCCAGCAGCAGGTCGTCGACCAACTGCGGGCGTCGGGCGACACCCAGCAGGCCGACATGGTCGCCTCGATGCACCTCGTGCCGGGGCAGGGCATCGACTTCGCAGCCCTCTCGACCGTGCTGCTCTGGGTGCTCGCGCTGTACGTGCTCGCCTCGCTCTTCGGCTGGGCGCAGGGCTACGTGCTGAACGGCGTGACGCAGCGCACCGTCTACCGCCTGCGACAAGAGGTCGAAGACAAGCTCCACCGCCTGCCGCTGTCGTACTTCGACAAGATGCAGCGCGGTGAGCTGCTCTCGCGCGTGACGAACGACATCGACAACGTCTCGCAGTCGCTGCAGCAGACGATGAGCCAGTTGCTGACGTCGCTCCTGACCGTCATCGGCGTGCTCGTCATGATGTTCGTCATCTCGCCGCTGCTCGCCGCGATCGCGCTCGTCACGATCCCGCTCACGATCCTCATCACCACGGTCATCGCGAAGCGCTCGCAGAAGCTCTTCGTCGCGCAGTGGACGCACACCGGCACGCTCAACGCGCAGATCGAGGAGGCCTACTCGGGTCACGCGCTCGTGCGCGTCTTCGGCCGCCGTCGCGAGGTCGAGCGCGGCTTCGACGACAAGAACGACCAGCTCTACGAGGCGAGCTTCGGCGCGCAGTTCGTGAGCGGCATCATCATGCCCGCCATGATGTTCGTCGGCAACCTCGTCTACGTCGCGATCGCCGTCGTCGGCGGGCTCATGGTCGCAGCGGGCGGCATCAGCCTCGGCGACGTGCAGGCCTTCATCCAGTACTCGAGGCAGTTCACCCAGCCGCTCAGCCAGCTCGGCTCGATGGCGAACCTCCTGCAATCGGGTGTCGCGAGCGCCGAGCGGGTGTTCGAGCTGCTCGACGCCGACGAGCAGGTGCCCGATCCGGTCGAGCCCGAGGCCGCGGCAGATGCCGATGCCGATGAGGGCACGCCATCCGGTCGTCTCGTCTTCGAAGACGTCTCGTTCAGCTACGACCCCGAGAAGCCGCTCATCGACGACCTCTCGCTCACCGCGGAACCCGGGCAGTCGATCGCGATCGTCGGCCCCACCGGGGCGGGCAAGACGACGCTCGTGAACCTCATCATGCGCTTCTACGAGCTCGACTCCGGGCGCATCACGCTCGACGGCGTCGACATCACGCACATGACGCGCGACGAACTGCGCGGCCGCATGGGCATGGTGCTGCAGGACACCTGGCTGTTCACGGGCACGATCCGCGAGAACATCGCCTACGGGCGACCGGATGCCTCGGAGGACGAGATCCTCGAAGCGGCCCGGGCCACCTACGTCGACCGCTTCGTGCGCACCCTGCCCGACGGTTACGACACCGTGCTCGACGACGAGGCCTCGAACCTCTCGGCCGGCGAGAAGCAGCTCGTGACGATCGCCCGGGCGTTCCTCGCGCGGCCCGCCGTGCTGATCCTCGACGAGGCGACGAGCTCGGTCGACACCCGTACCGAGCTGCTGCTGCAGCACGCCATGAACGCGCTGCGGAAAGACCGCACCTCGTTCGTGATCGCGCACCGGCTCTCGACCATTCGCGACGCCGACCTGATTCTCGTGATGGAGGACGGACGCATCGTCGAGCAGGGCACGCATGCCGAGCTGCTCGCCGCCGACGGCGCGTACACCAGACTCTACGAGGCGCAGTTCGCGGCCCCCGTCGACGCGGCCGTGCTCGTCGACCCCGAGGACGGCGCCGGCGCCGGCGCAGGGGCGGGCGCGGGCGCGAGCACCGGTGCCGTGCCGGTCGTCGCAGAAGGCTGACCTTCTTTTCTGGCGCGAACGGGCCTTTTCTGGCGCGAGCGGGCCCTTTTCTGGCGCGAGCGGCCAGTAGATGCCGCCTCTTCTCGAATGACGCGGCATCTACTGCCCGTTCGCCGGAAGGTGGAGAGGCGCAGGCACCGCGCGGGGAGACGGGAGCCGGGGCGCGGGGAGACGGGAGCCGGGGCGGGGAGACGGGAGCCGGGGCGCGGGGGCGAGCGGTTGGGCGCGGAGGCGAGCGGTTGGGCGCGGCGGCGCTCGTGCTGCTCGGCGCGGGCTACGGGGTCGTGGGCGTCAGGGCGGGGAGGAAGGCGGGGTCGCTCGCGTAGACGAGCATGCCGACGACGACCACGACGATGAGCGCTGCGACGCCGGCGACGAGCGGGATCCACCACGCGAGACGGCCCGCCTGCATGCGCGAGCGCGCCCACACGAGCGCCCCGACCCAGAGGGCCGCCTGCAGGGCGATGCCGATGAAGATCATGAGCGGCACGGCCGGCCCGGGCGTGAAACCGGCGGGAGCATCGACGCCCAGCATCGACGCCGAGAGCTTCGCCGATTCGAGCGCGGTCGTCGGCATCTGGAACAGCGCGAGGCAGTTGTAGAGCGCACCGAAGACGCCGAACACGAGCAGGGCGATCGTCCACATGCGGTCGATCGGGTGCGCCCTCGCGGCGACGCCGGTTGTGCCCGCCGGGCCGCCCTCCAGCGCACCCGGGGCGGGAATGCCGCCTGCTCGAGCGACACCGGCGCGGGCGGTGGCTGCGGCGGTGGCCTCGGCAGCCCCCGCCGCCGCGCGCTCGTCGACGGGCGGGGTCCAGGTCCACCCCTCTGGCGCGTACTCGCCGTATTGCGGACGAGGCCGCTCATCGCGCGGCTGCGGCGCTGCTGGCGGGGTCGTCGCCCCGCCGTGCGTCACTGCGGCGTCACCCGACGAGTCGGGCGTTCGAGCGGCCTCGTGCTGCGACATCCTGAACCTAGATGCTGATCGACTGCGCGGCGGAGCCGAGCTGACGCGTCGACTCGCCGACGCGTACGGCCATGGCGGTCTCGGCGACCTTGCCCCAGGCGCGGGGGTCGTACTGCTTCTTGTTGCCGACCGATCCGTCGACCTTCAGCACGCCGTCGTAGTTCTTGAACATGTAGTCGGCGATCGAGCGCGTGAAGGCGTACTGCGTGTCGGTGTCGATGTTCATCTTCACGACGCCGTTCGCGACGGCCTCGGCGATCTCGGCGTCGCTCGAACCCGAGCCGCCGTGGAAGACGAGGTCGAGCGGCTTCGCGGCCGTGCCGTACTTCGCCTGCAGGCCGTCTTGGATCTCTTTGAGCAGCGCCGGGCGCAGCTTCACGTTGCCGGGGGCGTAGACGCCGTGCACGTTGCCGAAGGTGAGGGCGGCCATGTACCGGCCCTGCTCGCCGAAGCCGAGCGCCTCGACGGTCGCGATCGCGTCGTCGAGGGTCGTGTAGAGGGCGTCGTTCGAGCCCTCGTGCTGTACTCCGTCTTCTTCGCCGCCGACGACGCCGATCTCGACCTCGAGGATGGCGTTGATCGCCTTCATGCGGGGCAGGATCTCTTTGGCGATCTCGAGGTTCTCGGTGAGCGGCACGGCCGAGCCGTCCCACATGTGCGACTGGAAGATCGGGTTGCGACCGGCCTTGACCTCGGCCTCGGACGCCTCGATGAGCGGGAACACGAAGTCGGCGAGGGCCGGCTTCGGGCAGTGGTCGGTGTGCAGCGCGACGGTGATCGGGTAGCTCTTGGCGACCTCGTGAGCGAAGCGCGCGAACGCGAGGGCGCCGGTGGCGCGGGCCTTCACGGTGTGGCCGGCGAAGTAGTCGGCGCCGCCCGTGGTGACCTGGATGATGCCGTCGGAGCCCGCCTCGGTCAGGCCCTGCAGCACCGCATTGAGCGTCTGCGAGGAGGAGACGTTGAAGGCGGGGAACGCGAAGCCCTTGGCCTTCGCGGTGTCCAGCATCTCGGCGTACTGCTCGGGGGTGGCGATGGGCATGGTGCTCCTTCGGACGACAACGGGGTTGGCGTCGAGTCTACCGAGTTCGCGAGGGGTGCTCAGGTGTCGGATGTCGCGGCGCCCGCCGCCCGGCATGATGGAGTCGTGCCGACCGATGCTGCGACCGACCCGCTTCGACTCGCCGAGCTGGGGCTCGTCGACGGGTTTCGCCGGGCGACGGCGCTCGCCGCGCTCGCCGCGGCGCCGCTCGTCGGTTCGGGCGACGGCCACGGCGTCGACGCGCTCGCAGTGCAGGCGTTGCGTGCGGCGCTCGGCGAACTCGACGTCGACGGCGTCGTCGTGGTCGGCGAGGGCGAGAAGGACGAGGCGCCGATGCTGTACGTCGGCGAGAGGTTCGGCGCTGCCGCTGCCGGTGCCGGCGGCCGTGCCGGTGCCTTCGCGCCGTCGATCGACCTCGCCGTCGACCCGGTCGACGGTACGCGGCTCGCGGCGGCCGGCGCACCCGGCGCGATGGCCGTGCTCGCGGTCGCGCCGCGCGGTGCCCTCGCCGCGCTCGGTGCCGCCCACTACCTCGAGAAGCACGTCACGTGGCTTCCGGATGCCCCGGCCGGCGAATCGGTCGGCGAACTCGTCGCCCGCATCGCGGCGGCGCGGGGCGTCACACCGGCCGAGGTGCGGGTCGCCGTGCAGGAGCGGCCGAGGAACGAGCGGTTCGTCGCCGAGGCTCGGGCGGCCGGGGCATCCGTCGAGCTCTTCGTGCACGGCGACATCGAGCGGAGCCTGCGCGCGGCGGGCGGCGCGGGCGACGACGAGACGGGCCTCGACCTCGTCTCGGGCATCGGCGGCGCGCCCGAAGGAGTGCTGACCGCGGCTGCGGTGCGGGCGCTCGGCGGTTCGATGTGGGCGCAGCTCGCACCGCAGTCGGCCGGGGAGCGCGAGCGCGTGGTCGCCGACGGTCTCGACCTCGACCTCGTCTGGCCGCTCGAACGATTGTGCAGGGCTCCGGCCTGGGTGTTCCTCAGCGCGGTGACCGAGTGCGCACCCGGGCGGGTCATGCTGCCCGGTGTGCGCACGGGCGACGGCGCGGGCACGGGCGACGGCGCGGGCGCCGTGGTCGCCACCTGGCACGCCGGCCCGGGCGTCGCGGCGACGGTCGGCGAGTTCGTGCTGCCGTGACCGGCGGCCCCTGAACGCCTGGTTAAGAATGCACATTCTTTCACCGTCCCTACCCCGAAAACAGGCGAGATCCGGGAGTCGGCTGCATAGGCTTGAGGAATCGTTCATGGCCGCCCGACTGGCCGGCAGCACTAGCGTCCGGGAGGACCCTCGATGGTGAGCACCGACACCGCAAGCCTGTTCTTGCACCCCGACCGCAACATCGCACTCGAACTCGTGCGTGCCACCGAGGCGGCGGCGATCCGGTCGTACCCGTGGATCGGCCGGGGCGACAAGCTCGGCGCCGACGGCGCGGCGGTCGACGCGATGCGCGCGTTTCTCGGCACCGTGAACTTCGACGGTGTGGTCGTCATCGGCGAGGGCGAGAAAGACGAGGCGCCGATGCTCTTCAACGGCGAGCGGGTCGGCAACGGCCGCGGCCCCGCCTGCGACATCGCCGTGGATCCGATCGACGGCACCTCGCTCACGGCGGCCGGCCGCCAGAACGCGCTCTCGGTGATCGCCGTCTCAGACCGCGGTTCGATGCTCGACGCGTCATCCGTCTTCTACATGGACAAGATCGTGACGGATGCCGCGGGCATCGGCGTCGTCGACATCCGCAAGCCGATCGGGGAGAACCTGCGGGCCCTCGCCGCGGCCAAGGGCAAGCAGGTCGGCGAGATGCGCGTCGCCGTGCTCAACCGCCCCCGGCACGAGCAGCTCATCGCCGATATCCGCGCCGCGGGCGCCGGAACCCGGCTCATCAGCGACGGCGACGTCGCAGGCGGCATCAACGCGGCCCGCTACGACTCGCGCATCGACATGTGCGTCGGCATCGGCGGCAGCCCCGAGGGCATCACGACCGCGTGCGCCATCAAGGCGCTCGGCGGCTTCATGCAGGGCAGGCTCGCACCCGGCGACGACGCCGAGCGCGCCCGGGGTGAAGCGGCCGGCCTGGACTGCGACCGGGTCTACGAGCTCGACGAGCTCGTGAAGGGCGACAACACCTTCTTCGTCGCGACCGGCGTGACCGACGGCGAGCTCGTCGACGGCGTCTCGCGCAAGGGGCCGATTCTTCGCACCGAGTCGATCGTGCTGCGCGGGAAGTCGGGCACGATCCGCCGTGTTCGGGCCGACCACCTGATCGAGAAGTGGCTCGTCGACGACATGCTGTGAGGCGTTCGCTTTCGGCGCAGTGACCGTGTCGGAGGTGCGCGGCAAGATTGACGGGTGACCGCCGCTCGCCTACCGCGCGCCCTCCGACCTTTCGGCTCGGCGCAGTACCGCCTGCTCGTCACCGCGCTCGCCGCCTCGTTGCTCAGCGCCGGCGCCTGGATCGTTGCGGCCGTCTGGCAGGTGGTCGAACTCGGCGGCACCCCGGTCGACCTCTCGCTCGTCGCGGTGGGCTCGAGCCTCGGACTCGTGCTCGCCGTGCTGTTCGGCGGCGTCGCGGCCGACCGCATCCCGCAGCGCCGCATTCTGCTGATCGTCGAGGTCGTGCGCGGCGCCGGCTTCGCGGTGGCGGCGTTCCTCGCCCTGACCGGCGCCATCGAGGTGTGGCATCTCGCCGTCATCTCGTTCGCGCTGGGCCTCGCCGACGGGTTCTTCTACCCCGCCTACTCGGCGTGGCTGCCCGCCATGCTGCCCGACGAGCAGTTGCTGGCTGCCAACGGCATCGAGGGGGTGCTGCGGCCGTCGGTGATGAACGCCGCGGGGCCGGCGCTCGCGAGCGGCCTCATCGCGATGCAGGGCCCATGGCTCGCGTTCGCCGTGGTCGCGGGGCTGCAGCTCGTCGCGGCCACGGTGCTCGGCGTCATGCGCCCGACGCCCGTGCGTCGGGTGCTCGACGGGCCCGCCGTGCACCCGGTGCGCCAGACCTTCATCGATCTGCGCGACGGGTTCGCGTACCTGCTGCGCACCCGGTGGCTGCTCGCGACGCTCATCTTCTCGGTGCTGCTGGTGTTCCTGATCATGGGCCCGATCGAGGTGCTGCTGCCGTTTGCGGTGAAAGACCAGACCGGAGGCGGCGCAGGGGCGTTCGCCCTCGCGCTCGCGGGGTTCGGGGTCGGGGGTGCGATCGGCTCGCTCGCGGTCGCGTCGATGCGATTGCCGCGGCGCTACCTGACGCTCATGATCCTGGGGTGGGGTTTCGGATGCCTCCCGCTCGCGATCATCGGATTCACCTCGTGGCTCGGGGTGATGGTCGCAGCGCTCTTCGTATGCGGTGTGCTGTTCTCGGCGTCGAGCGTCGTGTGGGGCACGCTGCTGCAGCGACGGGTGCCGCCGGCCATGCTCGGTCGGGTGTCGAGCCTCGACTTCTTCGTCTCGCTCGCGCTCATGCCGATCTCGATGGCCGTCGCCGGCCCCGTGGGGGAGTGGATCGGCATCGCCCCGGCGTTCCTCATCGCGGGACTCGCATCCCCGCTGCTGGCGATCGGCACGCTCGCGATCGCCCGTCTCGGCGAGGATGAGCTCGCGCATCCGCTCGACGCGATGCTCGACGCAGCGCCGGTGACCGGCGCAGAGGCCGCCGCGGGGTTCGAACCACCCGTCGACGAGGCGGAGCCCCGCTGAGGGGTCGACGTCGCCGACGCATCGTGCAAGTCTGGGGTGCACGTACGTGAGAGGGGTCACGATGGTCTCGATTCGAGATGCGTTTCCGGGGTTCAGCGTCGACGACGTCGAGGCGGCCCGCGAGTTCTACGGCACGAGACTGGGGTTGCCGGTCGACGACGAACCCGGTGCAGGGGCGCTGCGGGTCGTGCTGCCGTCGGGCCAGGGCGTCTTCATCTACCCGAAGCCCAACCACGAACCGGCGAGCTTCACGATCTTGAACCTGATCGTCGACGACATCGATCGCGCGGTCGACGAGCTGAACGCCGCGGGGGTCGTGACGAAGATCTACGCCGCGCCCGACGACTTCGGCACCGATGAACGCGGCATCGCTCGGGGCTCGGTGAGCGGCCAGGGGCCGGATATCGCCTGGTTCACCGATCCCGCAGGCAACGTGCTCAGCGTGCTGACGGGCTGAGCGGCGCCGTCAGGGTTCGGTCGCCGTCAGCGAGTTCGACGATCAAGCGCCGTCACCGGTTCAAGCCCCGTCACCGGTTCAGATGGAACGGATCTCGGGGTCGATGTCGGCGACGAAACTGATGTCGGCCTCGATCTCGATCTCGAGTTCGGTGTCTGCGGTGCTCGATTCCTGCGCGGGTTCGAGTGCGGGTTCGAGCGGCGTGAGCGCCGCGGTCTCGGCAGTGACGGTCGAGGTGAACTCGTATGCGGTGAGTTCGCGGGGGCTCTCGTCGATGCCCTCGAGCTGGGCGAGCACCTTGGTCTCGTCGAGTGCCTTCAACTTGCGCGCCGTGGGCATGACCCTCGTCTCGAGCGATCCGACGAAGGCGTTGTAGTCCTTGACGGTGCGCTCGATCGTGCGGCCGAGCTTCTCGATCTGGCCGGCGGTGACGGAAAGACGTGTGTAGAGCTCACGGCTGAGGTCGAAGAGCGTCTTGGCCTCTTTCGTCAGCACGTCTTGCTGCCAGCTGAACGCCACGGTCTTCAGCACCGACCACAGCGTGACGGGCGAGGCGAGCGCGACGCGCTTCGAGAAGGCGTAGTCGAGCAGGGCCGGGTCGGTCTCGAGTGCGCTCGAGACGAGCGATTCGCTCGGGATGAACGCGATGACCATCTCGGGCGAGGCGCCGAGGCCGGCCCAGTAGGTCTTGCCGCCGAGGGCGGTGATGTGGTCGCGAACCGCCTTGACGTGCTGCTTCATGAGCGTCTCGCGACGAGCGGCTTCAGCACCCGTGGCGGTGAGGGGGATCTGGCTGGCCTCGAGGTAGGCGTTGAAGGGCACCTTGGCGTCGACGGCGATGTTCTTGCCTCCGGGCAAGTGGATGACCATGTCGGGGCGGCCCGCACCCGAATCGGTCGTGATCGAGTGCTGGGTGTCGAAGTCGACGCGCTCGAGAAGGCCCGCCGCTTCGACCACGCTCTTCAGCTGGGTCTCGCCCCAGACGCCGCGCGTGCTGTTCGAGCGCAGCGCCGAAGCGAGCGTCTCGGCGGTCGAGCGCAGCCGCTCTTCGTTCTCGGCCGCGATCTTGAGCTGCTGGCTCAACTCGCCGTGCTGCTGGTGCCGCTGCGCCTCGAGCTCGGTGACCTTGGCCTGCATCTCGGTGATGGTCTGCTTGACGGGCGCGAGCGCCGTGAGCACCTTGCTGTCGGCGGCCTCGCGTGCCTCGCGCTGCTGCTGCTCGGAACGCTGACGCTCGACGATCTCGCGGTACTGGGTTCGCGCCGATTCGATCTGCTCGCGGAGCCCCACGGTCGTCGCCTGCGCCGCGGAGAGCTCGGCGTGGAGGCGCGCCTGCACCTGTTGCTCTTCGGAGCGGACCCGCGCCAACTCGGCCGAGCGGTCGGCCTGCAGCGCGGCGATCGCGGCCTGATGCCGGGCCTCGACGAGCGCGGGGTCTTCGACGGCAGGGGAGTCGGACGAAGCTTCGGCCGCCCGCTTCGACGCGAGGAACCACGTCGCGAGCGCGCCGAGTGCGATGCCGACGACGAGGCCGATGACGAGCAGCAGAATCTCCATGTCGACAGTGTCGCAGGGCCCTCCGACATCCGATGCGTCGTCGGCGGAGGGTCTCGAGACGCGGCGGCTTACTGCAGCGCCATCGGGCCGTGCACGGCGCGGTCGTCGCGCGTGGCGACCGGCCCGACCGCGCCGATCTTCACGCGCGTGACGTGCGCGAGGCGGTCGAGGTCGTCGACGTCGTGCCGGGCGGCGGCGTGCACCATGATCGCGGCGCACGCCTCGGCGTCGGCGAGGGCGTCGTGGTGCGAGAAGCCCTCGAAGCCCGCGGCCATCGCCGCGACCGGCAGTCGGTAGGAGTCGAGGTGGTACGTGCGCCGCGCGACCTGCAGGCTGCAGAGGTAGCGGAAATCGGGCACCTCGAGCGCGAGCGCCGTCGAGGTCTTCGCGATGACGCCCATGTCGAAGCCCGCGTTGTGCGCGACGAGCAGGTCGTCGCCCGCGAATTCGCGGAGCGCCGGCAGGTGCACCGACCAGTCGTCGGCGTCCGCCACCATCTCGGGTGTGATGCCGTGGATGCGCACGTTCCACTCCGAGAACTCGTTGTGGGGAAACGGCGGGCGGATGTAGCGGTGCTCGCGTTCGACGACGCGACCCGCGCGCACCTTCACCATCCCGACGGAACAGGCCGATGCACTCGACGAATTGGCGGTCTCGAAGTCGATCGCGGTGAAGTCCACTGGCACACCGGCATCGTCGCATGCCGCGCCGACACCGCCGGTCGCCCGCGCCGCGAACGCCGCGATGCGTCGCGCGACGGGTGACATCGGAGGTTGACGGATGCCTCGTGGTGGGCGTGGAATGGCGGAATGCACGAAGACCCCCACGAGCAGCGCGAGCACGGTCTCGTCGTCGACCCCGCCGACCCCGTGACACTCGAGAGTGCGAGGTCGTTCGGCGCCGCGGCATCCGTCTACCGTCAGGCCCGGCCCGGTTACCCGGCCGAGGCGATCGCCTGGCTGATCGGCGACGCGGCGCGCGTGCTCGACCTCGGTGCCGGCACCGGCAAGCTCACCGAAGCGCTCGTCGCGCTCGACCGCGAGGTGATCGCGGTCGACCCCGTCGAGGAGATGCTCGAGGAGCTCGAGGTCGCCGTGCCCGGGGTGCCGCGCATCCTCGGCACGGCCGAAGACATCCCGATCGAAGACGCCGCGGTCGACGCGGTCGTCGCGGGGCAGGCCTGGCACTGGTTCCAGCCCGATCGGGCGATTCCCGAGATCGCCCGGGTGCTGCGGCCGGGCGGCGTGCTCGGCCTCGTCTGGAACAGCCGCGACACGCGGGTCGACTGGCTTCGCCAGGCCGGCGAGATCATGCACGAACGCCACGATGCGAGCGCCACGTTCGAGAGCTACGTGAAGATCGGGCCGCCGTTCGGCGACATCGCCGAGCACACCGTCGAATGGGGTGCACGCATGTCGCGCGAGGGGTTCCTCGACCTCGTGCGTTCGCGCAGCTACTTCATCACGGCCTCGCCCGACGAGCAGCAGGCGACGATCACCGCCCTCGAGACGCTGCTCACGACGCATCCCGACCTCGCCGGTGCCGACGAACTCGTGGTGCCGTACGTGACGCGGTGCTTCCGCTCACTGCTGCGCTGACGGCGCCTGCCGTGCGCGGTTCGGCGAGCCGGCGCGAGACCGTATCCTGACCTGATGCATCGCGGACGGGCGTATCTCGCACTCACGCTCGCCAACCTCTTCTGGGCGGGCAACTACGTCTTCGGCGAGATGGTCACCGCCGAGATCTCGCCGATCTCGCTCACCTTCTGGCGCTGGGTGTTCGCCGCTTTGCCGCTGCTCGCGATCGCGTGGGCGATCGAGCGGCCCGACTGGCGGGCGGCGATGCGCGAGTGGCCGCTGCACCTGCTGCAGTCGGTGCTCGGCCTCACGAGCTACACGCTGTTCCTCTACAGCGCGCTCGGCCTCACGGGTGCCGTGAACGCCTCGGTCATCTCGGCGATCAACCCGGCGACGATCGCGCTCGCCGCGGCGATCTTCCTGCATCAGCGCCTGCACGGCCTGCAGATCGTGGGGCTCGTGGTGGCCTTCGCGGGCGTCACCCTCGTGCTCACGGGCGGCGATGTCGTCGCCGTGCTGGGGCAGGGATTCCGCATCGGGGATCTGCTCGTCGTGGCATCCGTCATCGTCTGGACCGCGTACTCGATCGTCGCGCGCCGCCTGCGCACGCCGCCCATCACCGCGACCGCCGTGCAGTCGGTGTTCGCGGTCGTCACGATGCTGCCGCTCATCGCCGTCGTCGGCGTCACCCTGCCGACCACCGCGGGCAGCATCGCCGGGCTCGTCTACATCGTGGTCTTCCCGTCGATGCTCGGCTACGCCCTCTGGAACCTCGGCGCCGGTGCCGTCGGCCCGGCGCGCGCCGGGATCTTACAGAACCAGCTGGCGGTCTTCACGGTGCTCATCGCGGTGGCGCTCGGCCAAACGCTCGAACCCGTCGCGATTGCGGGCGGGGCG
>NZ_JBSHJY010000020.1:12298-56793 GCF_053619715.1 Agromyces sp. NPDC055520
CCGCGGGGGGTTCTCGCGGCGCTCTCTACTTGTTTGGGCTTTTGTCCCCGGGTCCCCCGCCCCCCCCCCCCCCCGCGGGGGCGCCGGCCCGCCCCCCCCCCCGCGCCGGGATCTTCCTGAACCTGCTGCCGGTCTTCACGGTGCTCATCGCGGTGGCGCTCGGCCAATCGCTCGAACCCGTCGCGATGGCGGGCGGGGCGCTCGTGCTCGTCGGCGTCTACCTGACGCTTCGGGTCGCCCGTCGCGGGCGATCGACGGGCGAGCGGATGCCGCGGCTCACGTGACGGTACGATAGACCTCCGTGGCACTCACCATCGGAATCGTCGGTCTCCCGAATGTCGGCAAGTCGACCCTGTTCAACGCGCTGACCAAGAACCAGGTGCTCGCGGCCAACTACCCGTTCGCGACGATCGAACCGAACATCGGCGTGGTGAACCTGCCCGACCCGCGGCTCGAGACCCTCGCCGGCATCTTCGGCTCCGAGCGGCTGCTGCCCGCCGCGGTCTCGTTCGTCGACATCGCCGGCATCGTGCGCGGCGCCTCCGAGGGCGAGGGGCTCGGCAACAAGTTCCTCGCGAACATCCGCGAGGCCGACGCGATCGCGCAGGTCGTGCGCGGCTTCGAAGACGCCGACGTCGTGCACGTCGAGGGCACGGTCGACCCGAAGTCCGACATGGAGACCATCAACACCGAGCTGATCCTCGCCGACCTCGAGACCCTCGAGCGCGCCATCCCGCGCTACGAGAAGGAGATCAAGGGCAAGAAGCTCGACCCGTCGGTGCTTGAGGCGGCGAAGGCCGCGCAAGAGGAGCTGCAGAAGGGCACGCCCCTCTCGGCAGCATCCGTCGACCTGGCGCCCATCAAAGAGCTCGGCCTGCTGACGGCCAAGCCCTTCATCTACGTCTTCAACGTCGACGAGGCCGTGCTGACCGACGACGCGAAGAAGGCCGAGCTTGCGGCGCTCGTCGCGCCCGCCGAGGCCGTGTTCCTCGACGCGAAGATCGAGTCCGAGCTCATCGACCTCGACCCCGCCGACGCCGCCGAACTGCTCGCCTCGACGGGTCAGGATGAATCGGGGCTCGACCAGCTCGCCCGCATCGGCTTCGACACGCTCGGCCTGCAGACCTACCTCACGGCGGGCCCCAAGGAGTCGCGCGCCTGGACGATCCCGAAGGGTGCAAAGGCGCCGCAGGCGGCCGGCGTGATCCACACCGACTTCGAGCGCGGCTTCATCAAGGCCGAGGTCATCTCGTTCGCAGACCTCGTCGAGACCGGCTCGGTCGCCGAAGCCCGCGCGAAGGGCAAGGCCCGTATGGAGGGCAAGGATTACGTCATGCAGGACGGCGACGTGGTGGAGTTCCGGTTCAACGTCTAGCGGAATCGTCGGAAGCCCTCGACTCGGTGAGGGCGGCGGCGTAGTTGCGCATCGAACGCTGGTAGCGGGGCAACGTTGCTATCTGCGCTTCGATCGCGACCCGGAGTGCTTCATCCTTGCGTCCGGCGCTATGAAGAGCCAGGGCCAATACGATGCGCGGTGCGGAGCCCGTCGAATCATGCGTCGGCGCGGCTTGCAGGACGGCGATCGCCTCGTCGAGGCGGCCGAGATTGCGCAGCGTCGATCCGTACTGGACGGCGAGTTGTGCATGCCTGGCTGCGTCGAGGCCGAGTTCGAGAGCGCGCTCGTACTCGGCACCGGCTTCAGCCTCGAATCCCATGGAGTCGTACATGCCGGCAAGCTCGAACGCCGCCCTGCCGTCGGTGGCCGGGCATGCCGTGGCCAACTCGCGCATCGCAGCCACGCCGTCATCTCGACCGAATGAGTCGAAGCGCTCCCAGAGATCGGCGACGGCGGCTTCCCACTGGTCAACTCCGAGTGTCATGGCACCAACTCTGCCACGACGCGACCCGTCGGCACCCGACACCATCGAACCTGAGAAGTCGGGCGGGGCACGCGTCGCATGTTCTCGTCGCTCGCCGGCATGCCGGTGTCCGACGACGTGCGGCGCCGACGCATGACCGTCGCCGCGGCCGACCTCGTCGGAGACGAGGACCTGCTCACGATCGCCGTGCGGTACGGCTACGGCTCGGTGGAGGCCTTCGGGCGAGCGTTCCGAGCCGTGCACGGCGTCAGTCACGGAGACATCCGTCGCAATCAGCGGTACCGAGCCCACCCTCGATCGTCGCGATGATCCACCGGGCGCCGGACTCCAGCACGGCGACGTGCGAACTCTGGTTCGCGATCGAGCGTGCCTGAGCGAGCGGCGAGCCGTTCGGGTAAGGTTCAGGTTCTATGTCTGAGCAGATCCCGTTGTGCCCCGAGTGCGGCAGCGAACACGCCTATGAGATGGGCGCGCTGCTCGTGTGCCCGATGTGCGGCCACGAGTGGTCGACCGCCGACGAGACCGCCGACGGTGACGCCGCGGCCGATCGTGTCGTGAAGGACTCCGTCGGAAACGTGCTCGCTGACGGTGACACCGTCACCATCGCCAAAGACCTCAAGGTCAAGGGCGCCGGCGGCGGGGTCGTCAAGGTCGGCACGAAGGTCACCGGGATCCGACTGATCACCGATGGCGTCGGAGATCACGACATCGATGCGAAGGTGCCCGGCTTCGGCCAGATGCAGCTGAAGTCGAGCGTCGTCAAGAAGGTCGTCTGACCGGTTCGGCCGGTCCGGCCGGCCGGACCTTCGTCCTGGCGAAGCCTTCGAACCGCTCGGTCACCGTCAGGCTGCCGCCTCCGAGCATCGCCGACTTCTGTTCCAGCATCTCGCCGGCCCGGTCGCTGATCGATCCGTAGACTTCGATCGCCGTGAGCGTGATCAGCTCTCCCAACTTTCGGAACTCCTGCCTGCCGATCTCCAAGTGCAGTTCGAGTGACTCGCTGTCGGGGTGAACGGCGGTGACCGTCATGCGGCGGGCTTCTTCGTCGAGATGGAAGCCGTACGCGATGAGGCGGGGCTCGCGCACCTCGATGACGTCGACGAGCTGACGAATGCCTGCTTTGAGTTCTTCGAGGCGACCCTCATGGATGTCGGAGTGATCGATGTAGACGATCAGATCCGACGCACCGGGTCGAGGCTCGCGGGTCATATGTACACGGTACGCGCGTTCTCCCGCCGTGAGGTGACGCTTCGGCGGCTCAGCCGAGCTCCTCGGCGAGTCCGATGAGGATGCCCTCCGGCCCGCGCACGTAGCAGAGCCGGTACACGTCTTCGTACCGCACCACTTCGGTGCTGACGAGCTCGGCGCCATGCTCGCGAAGTCGGTCGAGCGTCTCATCGAGGTCGTCGACGGCGAACATGACGCGCAGGTAGCCGAGCGCGTTGACCGGGGCGTCTCGATGATCGGCGACGACGCGCGGCTCGATGAAGCGCGAGAGCTCGATCCGGCTGTGGCCGTCGGGCGTGCGCATCATCGCGATCTCGACGCGCTGATCGCCGAGCCCGGTGACGCGTCCGGCCCAGTCGCCCTCGACGACGGTCTGCCCTTCGAGCTCGAGCCCGAGTTCACGGAAGAACTCGATCGTCGCGGCGAGATCTTCGACGACGATGCCGACGTTGTCCATCCTCACGGTCATGGGGTCACCCTACCGAGAGCACGTCGCGCGCGGTCAGCGACTCTGACGCTTCTTGTACGGCTTCGGCTGCCCCTTCACGATGGGCGCGCGGCCCTTGCCCTTCGAGGCCTTCGCCTTGCCGCCGGCCTTCGCCACCGGTTTCTCGGTCGGGGCCGGCGCCGCGGCGATCTCCGCCCTGGCCTCGTCAAGCAAGAGTGCGCCCACCTTGGTGAGCCGGGTTTCGCCGGTCCGGGTGAACAGCGGATGGCCGACCTCCGCCTCGAGCTTCTCGATCGATGAGTAGAGCGAAGCCAACGGGATGCCGAGGGCGTCCGCCGCGCGTGGAAAATGCAACTCCTCGGCGACCACGACGAAACGTCGAAGCAGGGTGATGTTCACGGGGAGCCCTTCGTCGGCACGCACGAATCTCGGCGCGCTCCTCAGGCTACGCGAGTCGATGCATGAAGGTGCGGCTGCGACTACGTGGTCGTCTCGTTGCACGTGACGTCCTGGATCCAGGAGGACGCGTAGTCGTCGTTGCCATAGACGACGGGCGTCGTCTCGCTGGCGGCGACGTCGAAGAAGCGGAGCGTCTGGTCGTAATCGGAGGTCTGCTGATCGAGGGTGGTCGCGAAGCTCACCGTGACGATCAGGGTGTCGCACTGAGCCTCGGGGATGACGGCGGCCATCCAGCAGCCCTGCTCGAACTCGTACGAGCACTGGTCGGCGTAGCGGCCGTCGGGGTAGTACTCGAGTGCGGCGGGAAACGTGAAGGCCGTCTCTTCGGCCGAGTAGTGCTCGATCGGCTCCGCGTTCGAGCCGTCGTCGAACGGCTGCTCGGCGAGCTCGGTGACGCGCTCGGTGAGCGCCGTGACCCCGAAGGCGAGCCCGACGATCAGGCCGATCACGAGAACCGACGCACCCGCGGCGATGCCGACGATACAGCCCGTGGAGAGACCTGGTCGCGGAGCGGGGTGCACCGAGAACGCGGTGCCGGCGGCGGCACTCTCGGCGAGCAGGGTCGCGCGCGCCTGCCCCAACGTCGTCGCCCACGTTTCCGCCGCTGCACGGCCCTCGGCATCGGGGTAGCGCGATGGGTGCCGCGCCCAGGCGGCGGTGCGATACGCCGCCTCGATGCTCTCGGGGGTCAACATGAGCACCGGGTCGAGGTTCAGGGCGGCGCGGGCGGCGATGGATTCCACGACGAGATCATACGGCGCTGCGGCCGCGCAACGCGCCCGCGAATTCCGAGTGGGATCAGGCGACGTGCTGCGTCGCAGAGTTGGGCCCCCCGAGCACGCGGCTGATGGCCTCGGGTGCGGCGGTGAAGCGGCCGGCGGTGCCGTCGTGGTCGATGTAGTGCACGCGGATGCCGCGGCCGACGCGCGCGAGCTTCGTGATCTCGTAGTGGGTGCCGGAGACGTTGACGAGCGTGTCGCCCACGGCGAGGTGCCGGGTCTCTCGCAGTTCGATCGTCGTCATAGTGAGAGTGTCTCAGCACCCGCCGACATCCGTTCACGGGTACCGCACCACGGGCCGGTGTGCGAAGCTGGCGGCATGCCCGAGTCGCCCGAGGTGGAGGCGCTCGTCGAAGATCTCGGCACCCGATTGACGGGCCGCGAGATCACCGGCGTCGACGTCGTGGAGTTCCGTGCGTCCAAGACCCGAGCGCGGCCGCCGTCGTCGCTGCAGGGTGAGCGGGTGCGCGCGGCATCCCGTCATGGCAAGCATGTCGACCTCGCCGTCGGCGACGCGCACCTCATCGTCTCGCTCGGCCGCCACGGCTGGGCGCGCTATGCCAGCGACGAGGCGGATGCCTCGGTCGCCGAGGCGCCGCCGACGCTGGTCGCCTTCAGTTTCGATGACGGCACGGTCGTCGAGTTGACGGATGCCGGTGGCTGGGTGTCGCTCGGATGCTGGGTCGTCGACTCGGCGAGCGACGTGCCGGCCATTGCGAAGCTCGGGTCCGACCCCGCCGACCCGGGGTTCGTGCGCGCCGACTTCGACCGGGTCGTCGCCGGCCGTCGCAAGCAGGTCAAAGCGGTGCTGCAAGAGCAGGAGTCGCTCGCCGGCATCGGCAACGCGTACTCCGACGAGATCCTGCACCTCGCGAAGATCTCGCCCGTCGTGCACGCCGCCGCCCTGACCGAGGCCGAGCTCGACCGGCTCTTCGATGCCACGATCGGCACGATCAGGGGCGCGATCGAGCACCAGCGCGGCGTGCCGATCGATCGGCTGAAGGCGGCGAAGATCGCGTCGATGCGCGTGCACGGCCGTGCCGGTGAGGCCTGCCCGGTCTGCGGCGACACCGTGCTCGACTTCTCGTTCGCGAGCACGACGGCGCAGTACTGCCCGACGTGCCAGACGGGTGGGCAGCACCTGCCGCTGCGGGCGGCGGAATAGCAGTTCGCTCGCGGTGCGCAAGATTCACGGCCGACGCGACACATGCCGGGTGTGAGGATCTTCGGTGGGGGCCCGGGCGCGGGCGTGGGCGTCGTCGTGTTGGGCCTCGCCATCGCCGTCGGGGGCGCCGGGTGCGTCGCCGGGGTGCCGCCGCTGGCGTGCGCGGCGATCGGCTACCCGAGCACGATCGAGATCGTCGTCGAGGGGGCGGCGTCAGCCGACGTCGTGCGCATCGCGGTGTCGACGCCGGCATCGGGTTCGGGGTCGGCGTCGGGATCGGCGTCGTCCGTTGAGCCGATCGCCTCGGCCGACAAGGTCGACGACGGCAGGTGGCAGGCGGACCTCCTCTCTGCAGCGCCGTCGGAGGTGACCCTCGAGGCCTTCGGGGCGGGCGATGCGCCGCTGGGCACCACGACCGCGACACTCGAGTGGCGACGCGTCGGCGGAACGGAGGAGTGCGGCGGCCCGCAGGAGGCCGGGCCCGTCGTGATCGAGGTCGTCGGCGCGGCCGGCTGAGTCGCGCGCACGATCGCGATCATGCTTCCGACGACGGTTTGCGCCGTGGAGGACATCTGCGGCGTGTCCTCCACGGCGCAAACCGTCGCGGGAGTGCGGCGCGAGCGGCGCGGGCGGCGAGCGTGGCGCGCATTCGCGTGCGAGTCGTGCAAGACTCGCGGCTGACGCGACATATACCCGGTGTGAGGATCGCCAACGCCACAGCACCCGTCGATGCAGCCGAGGAGGTGGCGATGCCCGCGCCCGCAGGGTCCGACGAGCCCGATTCGAACGAGCCTGCTGCAGGCGAGGCGGTGACCGCCGACGAAGCGGTGACCGCCGCCGACGCGGCCTGGTTCACCGAGGTCGTGCGCGAGCACTCGACCGCCCTCGTTCGCTACTTCGCCCGACGAGGGCCCCGCCAGGACGCGGAGGACCTCGCAGCAGACGTCTTCGTGACGGCGTGGCGTCGCCGAGCCGATGTACCGCGCGAAGCGGTGCTGCCGTGGCTCTACCGCACGGCGGGTTTCACGCTCGCCAACAGCCGCCGGAAGCACGTCGACCTGCCCGTCGAAGAGGTGCCCGAGAGCGGCAGCGTGCGCATCGAGCACGATCCCGAGCTCAGCATGCTCTTCGACGCCGAGTTGCGCGGAGCGCTCGAGAGCGTCGGCGAGCGCGACCGGCGCATCCTGCTCCTGCATGCGTGGGAGGGGCTGGGCGGTGGGGAACTCGCGGAAGTGCTCGGCATCTCCCGCTCCGGAGCCGACGCCGCACTCTCCCGGGCCCGCAAGCGCCTGCGTGAGGCCTGGGGCGAGCGGATGTCGTTCTAGCGTCTGCGCGTGAGCGCTGCTGCAAGATTCGACCCGCTCGGCACATATCCCTGAGTGAACCGCACGCACGAAGGGTGTTCGACATGAACGACGACAACGACCGCGATCCGATCGCACGACTGCGCGCCGCCGACCCCGCGGCCGGCGTCGAGGCCCGCGCGGGATTCACCGATGACGTGCTCGCGCAGACCACAGCATCGAACGCGGACACATCGAGCGCGTCGAACGTGAACGCGTCGAACGCGAACACACCGACCCCCGACCCGTCGAACACCTCGGAAGCGACGGCCGAGGTAGCCGACCTCACCGTCGAGCGCGCTCGGCGCCGCCCGCGCTGGGTGCCGATCGCCGCGGTCGCCGCATCGCTCGCGGTCGTCGGCGGCGTCGGATTCGGCCTGGGATCGGTCACCGGAGGCGCAGATCTCGCGAGCGGCGCTGCGTCGCCGATCACGCTGCAGGCCGGTTCCCCGCTGAACGGCCAGGCCCAGAACGGTGCCCAGAACGGCGCGATGAACGGCGCGCTGGAGGGCTCGCAGGCGTTCGCCGCCGACGGCAAGATGGCTGCGCCGGGCACGTCGAGCCTGATGTACCCCTACGGGTTCGGCCGCAACAGCTTCAGTGCATCGGGGCTCGCCACCGCAGAGAGTCGCGCGCCGGCGTACGCCTACGACGCCCGGGCCGCATCGAACACCGAGACCGTCGCCGCGCTCGCCGGGGCCCTCGGCGTCGAGGGGGCCCCCGTGCTGCAGAACGGCGGCTGGACCGTCGGCCCGCAAGACGGCACGGGCGCCACGCTCTACGTCGGGCTCGACGGCACGCTCGGATTCTCGTACTCCGATTCGCGAATCAACCCGTGGATGTGCACGGCGACGGTCGAGCCGGTGCCCGCAGTTCCCGACGCGACGACGGACGGCCCCACGATCATGCCGGGCGTGCCGATGTGCGAGACGCCGACCGCCGACATTCCCAGCGAGGGGGCGGCGATCGACGCGATGCGGTCGATCATCACGGCCGCCGGGCGTGACGCCGATGCCTTCGAGTACGCCTCGGAGACGTGGGAGGGCGCCGTGACGCGCACCGCGCAGGCCTGGCCGGTCGTCGACGGTCAGCGCATCGATCAGTCGTGGTCGGTCGAGCTCACGAACGAGGGCATCGTCAACGCCTACGGCACTCTGGCCGACCTCGTGACGCTCGGCCAGTACGACGTCGTGAGCGAGCAGGAGGGCTTCGAGCGCCTCTCCGACCCGCGCTTCGGTGCGCAGATGACGGCGATGCCGTTCGCTGCGGCCGATGTTCGCGCCGACGCGATGGTCGAGGAGTGGGTGCCGCCCACCGAGCCGCCGGCGACCCCGACGAAGGGCAGCGCCGTGTCGTGGCCGGTCAACGACGTGAAGATCGTCAGCGCTCGCCTGGGTCTCTCGACCCAATGGCAGCCTGACGGCAGCGTCGTCGTCGTTCCGGCGTACGAGTTCACCGACGCGAATGGCGGCACCTGGTCGGTCATCGCCGTCGCCGACACCATGCTCGACTTCGCGACGGAGTGAGCTCGCAGTGAGCGACGGATGAGCGTCGCACAGGTGCGACTGACGGCGGTGGGGTGCAGGATGTCTGTGTGCCCGAGCTTCCCGAAGTGCAGGCGCTCGCCGCGTTCCTCGACGAGCGGGCGGTCGGGCACGCCTTCGCCTCGCTGCGGGTCGCGGCGATCTCGGCGCTGAAGACCTTCGACCCGCCGTTGTCGGCACTCGAGGGGCAACGCATCGAACGCGTGCGACGTCACGGCAAGTTCGTCGACCTCGACGGCGGCGGGCTGCACCTCGTGTTCCACCTCGCCCGCGCCGGGTGGCTGCGGTGGTACGACGAGGTGCCGAAGACGCCCGTCAAACCCGGCAGGTCGCCGCTCGCCCTGCGGGTGCGGCTCGATGACGGCTCGGGCTTCGACCTCACCGAGGCGGGCACCAAGAAGTCGCTCGCGGTGTACGTCGTGCGCGACCCTGCCGAGGTGCCGGGCATCACGAGGCTCGGGCCGGATCCGACGGCGCCGGGTTTCACCCTCGCCGATTTCGCCGCCGTGCTCGAGGGTCGGCGCACGCAGATCAAGGGCGTGCTGCGAGACCAATCGGTGTTCGCGGGCATCGGCAACGCCTACTCCGACGAGATCCTGCACGCGGCGAAGATGTCGCCCTACGCGCTCGCCGCGAAGCTCTCACCCGAACAGGTCGAGCGGTTGTACCACGCGATGCGCGACACCCTCGCCGAGGCGGTGGCCGCGGCATCCGGTCGCCCGCCGGCCGAATTGAAAGACGCCAAGCGCCGCACCCTGCAGGTGCACGGCCGCACCGGCGAGTCGTGCCCGGTGTGCGGCGACACGATCCGGCAGGTGATCTTCGCCGACTCCACGTTCCAGTACTGCCCGACGTGCCAGACCGGCGGCAAGCCGCTCGCCGATCGTGTGCTGTCGCGCCTCGTGAAGTGATTCCGCCGATTCGCGCGTCGACGCGCGCGCCTGCTAGACAGGCCTCATGACGACGCCCGATGTGCAGTGGCCGCGCCCGGCAGGGCCTCTCGAACTGCGCCAGCCGACGGATGCCGACCTCGACCGGATTCTCGAATGGCGCAACCGCCCCGAGGTGACCCGATGGCTGATACGCACGCAGGTCGCCCCCGAGGCGTTCCGAAAGACCTGGCTCGACGGTGTCGCCGACCCGAACGACCACTCCGTCGTCGCGGTGCTCGGCGACGAGGTCGTCGGCACGGGCTCGCTCTGGATCACCGACGCGATGGGGCAGTCGCACGTCGACGACGGGCCGTGGCGTCAGGCGGAGGCGGGCATCGGATACATCCTCGATCCCGCTCACGCGGGCAACGGCTACGCCACCGAGATCGCCCGCGCGCTGCTCGATCTCGCATTCGGCGAGCTCGGCGTGCACCGGGTGACGGGCGGATGCTTCGCCGACAACACGGCATCGTGGCGAATCATGGAGAAGCTCGGCATGCGGCGCGAGCAGCACGGCGTGCGCGACTCCTGGCACGCGGAGCTCGGCTGGATCGACGGGTACACCTACGCGATGCTCGCCGAGGAGTGGCGAGCGGCTCGCTGATCGGTGCCGTTCATTCGTCGAGCGAGCCGGATTCGCGCGAGCATTCCTCGAAATGTTGCAGATCGGCAGGTCGCGCCCCCAGTATGGGGGCCATGATTCTCGCTGACGAGTTGCTGCGCGCCTACGACGACCAACTTCGCACCGATGCCGAGACGCCGGGCGCGATCGCGGTCGAGCGGCTCGGCCCGCTGCGCCTCGTCACGTTCGCCGGCGGCCGCGGATTCGTGACCTACCGCGACCTCGGCGGCGCGACCGCGACCGAGATCGCGGGCCTGGTGGTCGGTGCACTCGCCCACTTCGCGGCCGATCCCGAGGTCACGCGAGTGGAGTGGAAGACCCGCGGCCACGACGCCGCGCCGGGACTGCACGGCACCCTGCTCGCCAACGGCTTCGAGGCCGACGACGTCGAATCGATCATGATCGGCGAAGCGAGCGCCCTCGTCGCCGAGGTGCCGCTTCCCGACGGCGTGACGGTGCGACGCATCACAGCGGAACCCGAGGTGCGCGCCATGTGCCGCATGCAGGGCGAGGTGTTCGGCGACTCGCACTCCGAGGCGACGGCCGATGCCGTGCTCGCACGCCTCGTCCGTGGCGACGGCCTGGAGCTCTGGGTCGCCGAGGCCGAGGGTCGCGTCGTCAGCGCCGGCCGGCTCGACCCGGTGCCCGGCACCGAGTTCGCGGGCATCTGGGGCGGCGCGACCCGTGCGGAATGGCGCGGCCGCGGTGTCTACCGGGCGTTGACCGCGGCGCGTGCGAGGTCGGCGATCGCCTCGGGCAAGCGGCTCATCAATTCCGACTCGACGGAGTACTCGCGGCCGATCCTCGAACGGTCGGGGCTCATCAGGGTCTCGACGACGACGCCCTACCGCTGGCGGCGCTGAGCGCACAGCACCCGCTGAACTCACAGCGCCCGCTGACTAGGGTTGACCGGTGACTGCAACACTCGTGGCCCAGGGCCTCGCCGGTGGATACGCCCACCGCACACTCTTCGACGGCCTCGACCTCACGGTCGCCCCCGGCGACGTCGTCGGCATCGTCGGCGTCAACGGCGCGGGCAAATCGACGCTGCTCCGCATCCTCGCGGGCGAACTCGAACCGCAGGCCGGCACCGTGCACCTCTCGCCGGCCGATGCGTTCGTCGGCTGGTTGCCGCAAGAGCACGAGCGGCTCGAGGGCGAGACCATCGCGGCCTACGTCGCGCGCCGCACCGGTGCGGCCGAGGCATCCGCTCGGCTCGATGCCGCCGCGCTGGCACTGGGGTCGACGGATGCCCCTGCGCCCGGTGCACCCGACCCGGCCGACGAGTACTCAGTGGCGCTCGATCGCTGGCTCGCCTCGGGTGCCGCCGATCTCGACGAGCGGCTGCCCGCAGTGCTCGCCGAACTCGGGCTCAGCATCGGCGGCGACGCACACCTCTCGGCCGACTCGCTCATGTCCTCGCTTTCCGGAGGTCAGGCCGCCCGCGTCGGTCTCGCGGCGCTGCTCTGCTCGCGCTTCGACCTCGTGCTGCTCGACGAGCCGACGAACGACCTCGACCTCGACGGGCTCGAACGGCTCGAGGCGTTCGTGCGGGGCCTCCGCGGGGGCGTCGTGCTCGTCAGCCATGATCGCGAGTTCCTCGCCCGCTCGGTCACCCGTGTGCTCGAACTCGACCTCGCCCAGCACTCGAACCGCATCTACGGCGGCGGCTACGACGCCTACCTCGAAGAGCGTGCGACCGCCCGGCGTCAGGCGCGCGACGAGTACGAGGAGTTCGCGACGAAGAAGGCCGACCTCGTCTCGCGGGCGCGCGTGCAGCGCGAGTGGTCGAGCCAGGGCGTGCGCAACGCCATGAAGAAGTCGCCCGACAACGACAAGATCCGGCGCAAGGCCGCGACCGAGTCGAGCGAGAAGCAGGCGCAGAAGGTGCGGCAGATGGAGAGCCGCATCGCGCGGCTCGACGAGGTCGAAGAGCCGCGCAAGGAGTGGCAGCTCGAGTTCACGATCGGCCGGGCGCCGCGCTCGAGCTCGGTCGTCTCGACGCTCAACGCGGCTGTCGTGCAACAGGGCGACTTCACGCTCGGCCCGGTGTCGCTGCAGGTCGACGCGGGGGAGCGCATCGGCATCACCGGCCCGAACGGCGCCGGCAAGTCGACGCTGCTCTCGCTGCTGCTCGGGCGGCGGCCGGCCGACGCGGGCACGGCGAGCCTCGGGGCATCCGTCGCCATCGGCGAGATCGACCAGGCACGCACGCAGCTCACCGGCGAAACGCCCCTGGCCGACGCGTTCGAGGCGCTCGTGCCCGAGTACACGGCGGGCGAGGTGCGCACCCTGCTCGCGAAGTTCGGGCTGCGGGCCGACCACGTGCTGCGCCCGGTCGACGCGCTCTCGCCCGGTGAGCGCACTCGCGCCGGGCTCGCACTGCTGCAGGCGCGCGGGGTCAACGTGCTCGTGCTCGACGAGCCGACGAACCACCTCGACCTCGCCGCGATCGAGCAGCTCGAAGAGGCCCTCGAGGCATACGAGGGCGCCCTGCTGCTCGTCACCCACGATCGGCGCATGCTCGAGAACGTGCGACTCGACCGGCGCTGGCACGTCGAGGCCGGGCAGGTCGTCGACGACTGAGCACCGGCGCCTCTGCGTCGACCGCGCCCGTGTGAAAAGCTGGAGTGCATGGACCTCGGCGCGAAGTTCCTCACGACACGGTGGATGGTACGACTGCCCATCCCGATCTTCCGGGCGGGTTTCGGCTTCGTCTTCGGCGGGCGCCTGCTGCTGCTCGAGCATCGTGGCCGCACGAGCGGCGAATCGCGATTCGTCGTGATCGAGGCCGCCGATCGCGAGGCGCCCGACCGCGTGGTCGTGGCGTCGGGCTTCGGCCCGCAGGCGCAGTGGTACCGCAACCTCGAGGCCGAGCCGCGCTGCGGCGTGAGCATCGGGTGGCGTCGCCGCGTGCCGGCGCGCGCCGAGATGCTCGGCCCCGACGAGAGCCGGTCACTGCTCGAGCGGTACGCCGAGCGCCGGCCGGCCGCGTGGGCGGTGCTGCAGCGTTCGATTCAGGATGCCACCGGCGAGGCCGACCCCGAGATCCCGATGGTCAGACTGCACCTCGAGCGGTGACCGGGGTCGGACCCGCCGCGAGGTCGACCGGGGGCAGTGCCTCGACGCTGGGCAGCCCGCCGAGGAGCTCGTCGAGCAGCCGGGACAGCACGGCGAGCCCGTCGGGCGAGAGCACCGACTCGAGGTGGCCCTGCACCGACGCCACGCCCGGCCCGCGGAGCACGTGCACCACGCCCGTCGTCGCGTCGGCCGCCACCTCGAGCCCGAGGTGCGGGGTGCGCGAGCGATTCGCTGCGGTCGCCGCGAAGGTGTTGTAGAACCCGATGGCCGCCGGTTCGCCGAACAGGTCGACGTCGAGCTGCACGCCCTGTCGCGGTGCGGGCAGCGGTGCGATCGGCAGCCCGGCGAGGTCGGCGAGCACCTGGTGGCTGAGGCACACCGCGAGCATCGGTCGGCCGCTCGCGAGGCGCTCGACCATGAGTTCGCGCAGGCGGGCGACGCGCGGGTCGGCGGCGTTGCGGGGGTCGCCGGGCCCCGGGCCGAAGATCACCAGGTCGTCGGATGCCTCGGGGCCCGCGTCGCTCCATGGCACGACCCGCGCGTCGACGCCGAGGTGCCGCAACTGATGGGCGAGCATCGTCGTGAAGTCGTCGCCTGCATCGATGACGACCGCGGTCGCCCCGCGCGAGGCGTGCGCGGCCTGCGGCGAACTCCAGAAGGTCGCGAGGTGGTCGTTGCGGGCGTCGAGCAGCGTGGCGATGCGGTCGTGGTCGCGGCACGAGGCATCCGTTTCGACCGTCGAAGCGACCGCGACTGCGACCGGCGCGACCGGCCGCGGAATCGCGCCGAGCGCCGTCAGTACTCCCGCCGCCTTCGCGTGCGTCTCGGCCACCTCGCTCTCGGGGTCGGAGTGCCGCACGAGCGTCGCCCCCACCGGCACCCGCACGCCGCCGTCGCCGTCGACGTACGCTGCGCGGATGAGAATGGGCGCGTCGAGGTCGTAGCCATCCGACCGAGGCGTGAACCGCGCCAGCACGCCCGCGTAGTAGCCGCGGGGCGTCGACTCGTGGCGCGCGATCACCGTGCACGCGTTGCCCATCGGCGAACCCGTCACGGTCGGCGCGAACATCGTGCGGCGCAGCACCTCACGGGGGTCGAGGTCGCTGCGCCCCTCGAGCAGGTACTCGGTGTGCGTGAGCCGCGACATCCGCTTCAGGAACGGACCACGGATGCGGCCGCCGTCGGGGCACACCGCGCTCATCATCTTGAGCTCCTCGTCGACGACCATCACGAGCTCCTCGCGCTCCTTCACATCATCGAGGAACGCCACCAGCTCGGCGGCGGCGGGCGGCCCGTCGAGGTGACGGAACGTGCCGCTGATCGGATTCATCGAGACGACCCCGCCGATCGACGACACATGCCGCTCGGGCGTCGCGCCGACGGCCGAGAGACCGGGCGTGTGCACCGCGAACGTCCAGTAGGCGCCGGCCTCGTGCTCGAGCAGCGCCCGCAACCAGCCGAGCACGGCGTGCGCAGGGGATGCCTCGATGCGCCCCGTGAACTCGCGGCGGATCACGAAGTTCGCACCCTCGCCGCGGCCGATCTCCTCGTCGATCACCCGGCGCACGCGGCCTGCGTACTCGGCATCGCTCACGTCGACGCCGAGGTCGTCGACGGCGATCGGATGCTTCGGCAGCATGCCGATCGCCGCATCGACGTCGATCGTCTCCCGTTCGCGCACGACGAGGCAGCGCAGCGGCGCCCCGTCGTCGCATGCGACGAAGCCGCGCTCGCGCACCTGGCGGAATGGCACGAGGGCGAGCACCTCGGCACCGTCGAGCGGGATGTCGGCGAGGCGGTCGACGTCGACGACGTCGCCGACGAGCACGTCGAGCGTCGGTTCGTGTTCACGGCGCACGACGGCGAAGGGCGCGGGGTCGGTGGCGTCGAGCAGGGCGGCGAGCAGTCGCGTCATGGGGTTCTCCGGTCGGCCCTCGGGCGCCGCCCTCCGCATACGCGAAAACGACCGCCCTCGGGCGGTCGTCAGGTCGTCGAAACGAATGGCCGCCTAGGAGGCGGGCCACCAGCTCTGGTTCGACGAGGTCATGTCGAGGACTCTAGCATCAGCTCGGCTTCGAACGGCAGCGCCGACGACGGCAGCGCCGACGACGGCAGCGCCGATACGCTTCGAGTGATGCCGACCGAGACTGAGATCGTGACCCGCCTGCGGGCCGCCGGATGCGTGTTCGCCGAAGACGAGGCGGCGCTGCTGCTCGAGGCCGGTGCCGAGGGCGACGAGCTCGACTCGCTCGTCGAACGCCGGGTCGCCGGCGAGCCGCTCGAGCAGGTGCTCGGCTGGGCGGCGTTCGCGGGGCTGCGGATCCGCGTGCTTCCAGGCGTGTTCGTGCCGCGCCGCCGCACCGAGTTCCTCGCCGCCGAGGCTGCGCGGCACGCGGCGGTCGCGGCCGCGGGGGCCGCGACGGGCGCACCCGCCCACGTTCCGGTCGTCGTCGATCTCTGCTGCGGCGCCGGCGCGATCGGTGCGGCCATCGCCACGGCGTTCGCGGATGCCGCGGGGCCCGTGCACCTCGTCGCCGCCGACCTCGATCCCGTCGCCGTGCGGGCGGCGCGATCGAACCTCGAACCGCTCGGCGGCATCGTGGTCGAGGGCGATCTCTACGACGCGCTGCCGCGCGAGCTTCGCGGACGCATCGACGTGCTCGCCGTGAACGCCCCCTACGTGCCGAGCGAGGCGATCGCCATGATGCCGCCCGAGGCGCGCGACCATGAGGCGCGCCTGGCACTCGACGGCGGGGGAGACGGGCTCGACGTGCATCGGCGAGTCGCGGCATCCGCTCGCTCGTGGCTGGCACCCGGCGGCGCACTGCTGATCGAGACGAGCGTGCGCCAGGCGGCCGTCGCCGCCGCCTTCTTCGAAGCCGCCGGACTCGACGCTCGCATCGTGCACGACGACGAAGCCGATGCGACCCTCGTCGTCGGAGTGCGCACCGCGGTTCGCTGAGCGCTCGGCGCCCGGCGCTCGGCGCCCGCTCAGCGCTCGTCGCGCGCAGCGACGAGCAACGCCGCGACCTCGTCGTCGCTCGTCTGCGCGAAGTCGAGGTAGTGCATGCCGACCGCCATGAAGCCGTGCGGCGCCGAGAGGCAGACGATCTCGTCGACGGCGGGGTCGGCGGCGAGCGAGCCGAGGGCGTCGGGCGCCCCGACGGGCATGGCGAGCACCACGCGCGCCGCGCCCCGCGCCTTCGCCACGTGCGCGGCGACTCGGGCCGTCGCGCCCGTCGCGATGCCGTCGTCGACGATGAGCGCCGTGCGGCCGTCGAGTGGGATCGGCGGGGCATCACCGCGGAAGCGGGTCACCCGTGCGTCGAGCTCGGCGCGCTCGCGTCGTTCGATGTCGCGGAGTTCGCCGGGGGAGACGTGGGCGGCAGCGACGATGTCGTCGTTCAGCACTCGAGCGCCCTGCTCGCCGATCGCGCCCATCGCGACCTCGGGCTGGCCGGGCACGCCGAGCTTGCGCACGACGAGCACGTCGAGCGGGGCGCCGAGCGCTTTCGCGATCGGCGCGGCGACGGGCACACCGCCGCGTGGCAGGCCGAGCACCACCACGCGCTCGAGGTCGACGCTCTCGAGTGCTGCTGCGAGGCGCCGACCGGCGTCGGCGCGAGTGCTGAAGTGGTCCATGTCGTGCGTCCGTGCATGCTCGTCAGGTTGCCGATCGCGACCCGAACGAGCCGATTCCATGCTCGCACCGTCGCGCCCGGACGCAAAGGGGTCGGGGCCACTTGGACGCGGCGGCGGAATTCGAGTGAAGTTCGCGTCTTGGAACTCGTCGCCTACACTGAACGAAATCCTTCCCCATCTGGGGAACCCGAACTGAGGATTCGACGGCGCCCCCTGCCGTCGGCTTGGAGTGTCCGTGGGACGTCACAGTGTCGCGGCATCGGCGAAGCAGCCGAGCCGCAAGCTCACCCTGTCCATCATCGGAGCGGTCGTCGTGGTCGGCGTTGTCGCGTCCGGCGTCTTCGTGTGGGCCGGCGGCTATCTGAACCCGCTCTTCGCCTCGGCCGACACCGGTTGCGCTGCGACCGAAGAGCTCGTCGTCGTCGCCGACACCTCGATCGCCCCGGCCCTCACGAAGCTCGCCGAGAGGTTCGACGAGAACTCCGAGCTGTGCGTCTCGACCGAGATCACCGCGCAGGATTCGGCCGACACCGCTGCCGTCGTCGCCTCCGGCGGTGCCGAGATCGACGCCTGGGTGCCCGAATCGAGCGTCTGGATCGACCGCATGAACGCGACCGCCACCTCGCTCGGGCAGTCGTTGCCCGAGGTCGAGGTGCGCGAGTCCATCGCATCCTCGCCCGTCGTCTTCGCCGGCGCCACGACGAAGGCCACCCAACTCGCGGCCGAACCGGTGAGCTGGGCCCGAGTGCTGGGCGGCACGCTGCCGACGATCCTGCCCGACCCCGAGGCATCCGCTGCGAGCCTCGCCGGCCTGCTCGCCCTGCGCGGCCACTCCTCGCCCGACGACCCGCGCCAGTTCGCCGGCGCCATGATCGAACTCGGCAAGTCGATCCCCGCCTCGACGAGCGCCGCCTTCGGCACGGTCAGCGCCGCGCAGGAGCCGGCCGTCGTCGTGACGAGCGAGGCGCAGGTCGCCGCGTACAACTCCGACGAGCCCGCCGAGACCCTCGTGGCCGCGTACCCCGTCGACGGCACCGTATCGCTCGACTACCCCTTCGTGCGCATGACGGCGTCGGATGCCGCGGCCGACGCGGGCGCGGACGACGCGGGCGCGGACGACGCGGGCGCTGCAGACGACGAGGGCACGGCAACGGCGTCGGCGTCCAGGGCCGAGTTGCTCGACGCCTTCGAGGCATCCGTTCGCAAGGGCGCCAAGGTGCTGGCGGCCGAGGGCTTCCGGGCGGCCGACGGCACCGGAGCGCTCGACATCCCGGGCCTCGCGGCCGAGGCGCCGACGGCGAGCGGCGCCCTCGACGGCGCCGCGCAGCTCGAGATCCTGCGGGCCTGGTCGGTGCTGACGCTGCGCTCGCGCATGCTCGCCGTGATCGACGTGTCGGGGTCGATGGAGGAGCCGGCCGAGAACGGCCTGCGCCGCATCGACATCTTCCAGCAGGCCGCCGTGGGCGCGATGCAGAAGTTCTCGGGCGAGGTCGAGCTCGGCGTCTGGGTCTTCTCCACCGCCCGCAACGGCGACCTCGACTACGAAGACCTCTCGCCCATCGCTCCGCTCGGCGATGCCGCGCACTCGCAGGAGATCGCCGGCATCATCCAGTCGCTGCCGGCGAGGCTCGGCGGCGCGACCGGGCTCTACGACACCACCCTCGCCGCGGTGCAGCGCGTGCGCGAGACCTACGACCCCGAGAAGGTCAACTCGGTGCTGCTCTTCACCGACGGCAAGAACGAAGACGAGAACGGCATCGACCTCGACACGCTGCTCGCCGAGCTCGCGAAGATCGACGACCCCTCGAAGCCGGTGCCCGTCATCATGATCGGCTTCGGGCCCGACACCGACCTGGCCGCGATGCAGCGCATCGCCCAGGCGACGAAGGGCGCCGCCTACTCGGCGTCGAAGCCCGAAGACCTCGGCATCGTGCTCGTCGACGCGCTTTCGCAGCGCAGCTGCCGCCCGAACTGCGGCTGACGTCGCGACGGTACGACGAAGGGGGCCCGGCATCTGCCCGGCCCCCTTCGTCGACTGCACGCAGTGCCGAGCGTCAGTGCCCCGTCGGCGTGCCCTCCATCATGTCGGCGGGCTTGCGCACGAAGGCGGCGCCGACGATCGCCAGGAGCGACAGGATCGCCCCCACGAGGAACGCCGAGCGGATGCCGGCGGCCGCGGCGGCCTCGGCCGTCGCGCCGGTCGCCGTCACGGTCAGTGCGCGCGACGCCATGATCGTGACGAACAGCGCAGTGCCCGCCGCGCCGGCGACCTGTTGCACCGTGCCGACCGTCGCCGCGCCGTGCGAGTAGAACCTCGGCTCGACCGAGCCGAGCGCCGAGGTGAACAGCGGCGTGAACATGAAGGCGAGGCCGGCCGAGAGCACGACGTGGGCGGCGAGCAGCAGCCACGGCGACGTCGTGTCGGTCACGAGCGTGAGCGACCAGAGCACGCCGCTCACGACGACGGCCCCGGGCACGAGCAGCGGGGTCGGCCCGAGCCGGTCGAAGAGCCGGCCGACGAGCGGGCCGAGCAGGCCCATCGTGAGGCCGCCGGGCAAGAGCAGCAGGCCGGTCATGATGGGCTCGAGGTGCAGCACGTCCTGCAGGTAGATCGGCAGCAGGATGATCGTGCCGAAGAGGGCCGCCATCATGATCGCCATGAGGCCGATCGAGATCGAGAAGTTGCGGGTGCGGAACGTGCGCAGGTCGAGCAGCGCACGGTCGTCGCGCTGCAGCGAGATCTGGCGCCAGATGAACCCGCCGATCGCGAGCGCACCGACGGCGAGCGAGATCCACATCGGCACGGCGCCGAAAGCACCGCCCGCGCTCGCGGCGCCGATCAGGCTGAGGCCGTAGACGAGCCCGCCGAACCCGAACGCCGACAGCACGACCGAGAACGTGTCGATCGGGATCATCTTTGGCTCGCTCACGTTCTCGACCCTGCGGATGCCGATGAGGAGCATCGCGAGCGCGATCGGCAGTACGAGCCAGAACATGAAGCGCCACGAGAGGGTGTTCAAGATGAGGCCCGAGATCGTCGGACCGATCGCCGGGGCGACCGACATCACGATCGACACCCGGCCCATGAGCCGTCCGCGATCACTCGGCGCGACGAGGGTCATGAGCGTCGTCATGAGCAGCGGCATCATGATGGCGGTGCCGCTGGCCTGCACGACCCGCGCGGCCAGCAGTACTTCGAAGCCGGGCGCCAGGGCGGCGATGAGCGTGCCCGTCGAGAACAGGCTCATCGCGGCGATGAAGATCGGCCGCGTCGCGAAGCGCTGCAGCAGGTAGCCCGTGATCGGGATGACGACGGCCATCGTCAGCATGAACGCCGTGGTCAGCCACTGGGCGGCCGAGATCGAGATGTGCAGGTCGTCGACGAGGTGCGGGATCGCCACGCCCATGATCGTCTCGTTGAGGATGACGACGAAGGAGGCGGCGAGCAGCAGCCAGATCACCCGGTTGTTGCGGGCGCCGTGCAGCGCCTCGACGTCGGAGTGTTCGTGCATCGTGCGTTCGACCGGCACGGTGAGGTCGGGGTCGCGGATTTCGGGAAGGGCGCGTTCGGTCAAGGAATTGGGTCCAATCGATATCGGCACGGAGTTTCGATGTCGGCACGGGAGTGCGTCGACGCGGCACGGCACTGCGCCAGGTCGGCACAGCATCGCGCCGGTGAATTGCGTCGAATACGTGGGTCAACCCGTGTCGGGTGACTCGCTATTCCCCGATTCCGACATCGATCGGAACGTATGGAACCGCGCGCGCCGAACGTGCGCCGGTCGCGTGGAAACTCGGTCGGTCGGGGCGGCTTACGGAGCCGGAGCCGGGCCCTCGGTCGGGGTCGGACGAGGGAGCCAGCCCTCGAGGAGCCCTTCTTCGGGAGCGAGCTCGTTCTCGATGCGCCGCTCTTCGGCGGCGTCGGCGTCGTCGGGCGCAGGTGTCGAATCGCTCATAGCGTCACGATACCGCGAACGGCCGACACGGCGCGAGCGACGGATGCCGCGGCGCCCGCTGATTCACCCGCCGTCGTATGCCGGCCGAACGTGAACCGCACGGCCGTCTGCGCGAGCTCGGCGGGCAGGCCGATCGCCGTGAGCACGTGCGAGGGCTCGTCGCTGCCGGCCGCGCACGCCGATCCGCTCGAGCAGATCACGCCCTCGCGTTCGAGTTCGAGCAGCACGGCCTCGCCGCTCGTGCCCGGGAACACGAACGACACCGTGCCCGGCAGGCGGCGTTCGGGGTCGCCCGTGAGCTGCGCACCGGGCACGCCGGCCGCGATCGTCGCCGTGAAATCGGCGGCGATCGCCGAGACGTGCGCCGCGGCATCCACTCGTTCGGAATCGGCCAGCCGCAACGCGGTGGCCAGCGCGACCGCCCCGGCGACGTTCTCGGTGCCCGACCTGCGGCCGCGCTCTTGACCGCCGCCGTGCAGCACCGGTTCGAGGGGCAGCCGGCCGCGAACGACGAGCGCTCCCGTGCCCTTCGGGGCGCCGACCTTGTGGCCCGCGAGCGAGAGGGCGTCGACGCCCAGCGCGTCGAGCGAGAGCGGCAGCCAGCCGGCCGCCTGCACGGCGTCGGTGTGCATGAGGGCTCCTGAGGCGTGCGCGACGGCGGCGAGTTCGGCGATCGGCTGCACCGTGCCGATCTCGTTGTTCGCGAGCTGCACCGAGACGAGCGCGGTGTCCGGCCGCACGACCCGAACGAGCGCCGCGGGGGTGACGAGGCCGCCCGCATCGACCGCGACCTCCGAGACCTCGAAACCGTGCACCCGGGTGAGGTATTCGGCGGATTCGAGCACCGCTTCGTGCTCGATCGGCGAGACCACGAGGTGGCGCCCGCGCGGGTTGGCGAGGGCGAGGCCCTTCACGGCGAGGTTGTCGGCCTCGGTGCCACCGCTCGTGAAGACGACGTCGCCGGGGCGGCAGCCGACGACCCGGGCGACCGTCGCGCGCGCGGCGTCGAGCGCGCGGGCCGCCTCGTCGCCGAACGCGTGCCGGCTCGACGGATTGCCGAACGAGCCCGAGTCGATCGAGCCCGAGAGAAACGGCCACATCGCCTCGAGCGCCTCGCGCCGCACGGGCGTCGTCGCCGCGTGATCGAGGTAGATCACGTCGCGACCGCCACGTCGAGGCCGAGGTCGAGCGAGCGCACCGAGTGCGTGAGCGCGCCCACCGAGATCACGTCGACGCCCGTCGCGGCGATCTCGCCCACGGTCGCGAGCGAGACGCCGCCCGACGCCTCGACGATCGCGCGCCCTGCGATGAGCGCGACGCCCGCGCGCAACCCGTCGGGCGTGAAGTTGTCGAGCATGACGGTGTCGGCGCCGCCCGCGAGCACGGCCTCGATCTGGTCGAGCCGGTCGACCTCGACCTCGAGGTGGGCGGTGTGCGGCATCCGTTCGCGCGCCGCCCGCAGCGCCGCCCCGAGGTCGGCGCCGCCGGCCGTCAGCACGGCGAGGTGGTTGTCTTTCGCCATGACCGCGTCGGAGAGCGAGCGGCGGTGGTTGCGCCCGCCGCCGTCGCGCACGGCCTGGCGTTCGAGGCTGCGGAGCCCCGGCGTCGTCTTGCGGGTGTCGACGATGCGCGCGCTCGTGCCCGCGGTCTGGGCGACGTAGCGGGCGGTGAGCGTCGCGATGCCCGACATGCGCTGCACGAGGTTCAGGCCGACGCGCTCGGCGCGGAGGATCCCGCGGGCCGGCCCGCCGACCCTGGACAGCACCGCGCCGGTCTCGAACGGCTCGCCGTCGGCCGCGAGCGGCTCGACGACGACCGCGGGGTCGACCAGCCGGAACGCGGCGGCGAACACGTCGATGCCGCTCAGCACGCCGGGTTCGCGGGCCACGAGCAGCGCGCTCGCCGTCGCGTCGGCGGGGATCAGCACCTCTGAGGTCAGGTCGCCCCACGGGGCATCCTCATCGAGCGCTGCGCCGACGATGCGGTCGATCTCTCGTACGTCGGTCATCAGGCGGCCTCTCGATCGGGGGTGGTCGCGCGGCTGGTGCTCGTGCTCTCGCTGCCGGCGGCCGCGGAGTCGTCGTCGCTGCGGAAGTGTGCGCCGCAGCTCGCGCGCCGAGCCTGCGCTGCGGCGACGGTGAGCCGCGCGAGGTCGAGCAGATTGCGGTCTTCCGCGGTGCGGCGGTCGGTCGGTTCGGGCGCGCGCCAGGCATCGAGCCGGGCGGATGCCGCGGCGAGCCCCTGCTCGTCGCGCTCGAGCCCGACGTGCTGCCACATGAGCGCTCGCAGCTCGTCGCGCACCACCGCGTCGCGCACCACCGCCCCGTGACGCACCGCCGCCCCGTGACGCACCACCGCCCCCTGATGCACCGCCGCCCCCTCGCGCCGCGCTTCGTCGTGTTGCCGGATCAGGGGATGTGGCGCGCCGCGCCGCGTGGGCGCCCCGGCACGCGGCGTGTCGGGCAGATTCCCCTGAACGGGCAACACCGCATGCGGGGTCGAGAGGGCGCGGACGGCTCGATCGGCGAAGACGGCGGCCTCGAGCAGCGAGTTCGACGCGAGGCGGTTCGCTCCGTGCACGCCCGTGCGAGCGACCTCGCCGACCGCGAAGAGGCCGGGCAGGCTCGTGCGCCCGTCGAGGTCGGTCGCGACGCCGCCCATGGCGTAGTGCGCGGCGGGGGTCACGGGAATCGGCTCGCGGGCCCAGTCGAAGCCGGCCGCTCGCACGACGGCGTCGAGGCCGGGGAAGCGCCGGGCGAGCCCGGCGTGGTCCAGACTGGCGCGGCCGAGCGCCGTCGCGTCGAGCAGCACGGGCGCGCCGCCCTGTTCGAGCGAGCGACGCCACACCGCGCGGGCCACGACATCGCGGGGGGCGAGTTCGCCGCGCGGGTCGACGTCGACCATGAAGCGGCGACCGGTCGCATCGCGCAGCACCGCGCCCTCGCCGCGCACGGCCTCGGAGATGAGGGGTGTGCCCGGTGCAGCGAGCGCCGTCGGATGGAACTGCGTGAACTCGAGATCGGCGACGTGCGCGCCGGCGCGCCACGCCGCGGCGACGCCGTCACCGGTCGCCACCGCGGGATTCGTCGTATGCCGGAAGAGGCATCCACTGCCGCCGGTGGCCAGCACGACGGCGTCGGCGCGTCGCACAGCGACGGTTCCGGATGCCGCGAGCAGCAGTGCCCCGACGACGCGACCGCCCTCGACGACGAGGTCGAGCAGCATCGACTGCTCGTCGACCGCGACCGCCCTGCGGTGCACCGTGTCGACGAGCGCGCGCTCGATCGCGGCACCGGTGGCGTCGCCGCCCGCGTGCAGGATGCGCGCTCGCGAGTGCGCGGCCTCGAGCCCGCGTTCGAGGCCCGATTCGCCGCGATCGAACGCGACGCCGAAGCGGATGAGGTCGCGCACGCGCGCCGGGCCCTCATCGACGAGCACGCGCACCGCGGCCGGGTCGGCGAGTCCGGCGCCCGCCTCGATCGTGTCGGCGAAATGTCGTTCGGCCGAATCGTCGGGGAACAGTGCCGCGGCGATGCCGCCCTGCGCATAGCGCGTGTTGCCCTCGGCGAGCTCGGTCTTGGTCGCGAGTTCCACGGTGTGCCCGGTGTCGGCGGCCCTGACCGCGGCCCAGAGTCCCGCGATGCCCCCGCCGATCACGAGCACGTGCGCCATGTCAGGCTCCCGCGCCGGTGAACGCCCCGGTGAACGCGCCGGTGGTCGAGGTGCGAGCGCCGGCGAGCGCATCGAGACCCGGGGCGGCCGATGCGGGCGGCTTCGCCGCGAGCATCCGCTCGAGGGCGACGCGCGCGGGCTCCGCCACGTCGTCGGCGACCGTGATGCGGTTGACGACACGGCCTTCGACGAGCTCTTCGAGTACCCAGGCGAGGTAGCCGGGGTGAATGCGGTACATCGTCGAGCACGGGCACACGACGGGGTCGAGGCAGAAGATCGTGTGCTCGGGGTGTTCGGCTGCGAGACGCTGCACGAGGTTGATCTCGGTGCCGATCGCGAAGGTGGAGCCGGCAGGTGCCGCCGCGATCGCCTTCACGATGAAGTCGGTCGAACCCGCGGCGTCCGCTGCGTCGACGACCGGCATGGGGCACTCGGGGTGCACGATGACCTGCACGCCGGGATGGTCGATACGCGCCTGCGCGATCTGGTCGACCGTGAACCGCCGGTGCACCGAGCAGAAGCCGTGCCAGAGCACGACCCGCGCGTTGTCGAGCTCGTCGGCCGTGTTGCCGCCGAGCGCCTTGCGCGGGTTCCACATCGGCATCTGCTCGAGCGGCACGCCCATGGCCTTCGCCGTGTTGCGGCCGAGGTGCTGGTCGGGGAAGAACAGCACCCGCCGCCCGCGCTCGAACGCCCACTCGAGCACCGTCTTCGCGTTCGAGGAGGTGCAGACGATGCCCCCGTGCCGGCCGACGAATCCCTTGAGCGCCGCCGACGAGTTCATGTACGTGACCGGGATGACGGGCACCCGGCCGTCGGCGTCGGTCGCCGCGAGGTCGCCGTACACCGACTCGAGCTGCTCCCAGCATTCCTCGACCGAGCTCTCATCGGCCATGTCGGCCATCGAGCAGCCGGCGGCGAGGTTCGGCAGGATCACCGCCTGCTCGGGTGCCCCGAGCAGGTCGGCGGTCTCGGCCATGAAATGCACGCCGCAGAAGACGATGGCCTCCGCATCGGGCCGGGTGAGCGCCGCGTTCGCGAGCTGGAACGAGTCGCCGACGAAGTCGGCGTGCTCGATGACCTCGTCGCGCTGGTAGAAGTGGCCGAGCACGACGGCTCGGTCGCCGAGGGTCGCCTTCGCGGCGCGGATGCGCGCGTGCAACTCGTCGGCGGAGGCCGTGCGGTACGACTCGGGCAGGGCGCCCTGCCGCGGCGACCCGGTGGGGATGACGTCGCCCATCGAGGAGCCCGGGCCGTATGCCGCGGGCCCGGCGTCGAACTCCCACGGCCCCTTCGCGAGTTCGGGCGAGCACGACTCGCCGCCGGCGGCGCCCGTCGCGATGAGACGAATCGTGCGGTCGACGGATGCCGCGGCGCGCGTGCCGTCGCCGGTGCGCGTGTCGTCGGACTGCAGATCTTCGATCGAGATGGTCATGATGCCGGTCGCTCCCTGAGTGGTTCGGTTCGCCCGAGTGGTTCGGTTCGCGCGAGGGACTCGGTTCGCGCGGTCGGTTCGCCGGTCGCCGCCGTGAGGTCGGCGGGATCGTAGCGGTAGAGCTTCGGCGGTCGGTTGCGTGCGCCGGCCAGGCGCTCGCCGGTCTCGTGCAGTCGGCCCGATGCGAGCATCGTGCGCCGGAAGTTCGCCGGGTCGAGCGGGCGCTGCAGCACCGCCTCGACGACCTCGCGCAGTTCGGCGAGGGTGAAGGTCTCGGCGAGGAACGCGTGCGCGATCTGCGCGTACTCGAGCTTCGTGCGCAGCCGCCAGAGCGCGTACTCGACGATGCGGTTGTGGTCGAAGGCGAGCTGGGGCAGCGTGTCGGCCGGCACCCAGCGCACGTTCGGGCCCACCACCGCGCGGGCCGCCTCGGCGCTCTGCACGAGTGCCCAGTAGACGACCGAGACCACGCGGGCGCCGGGGGAGCGGCCCACCTCGCCGAAGGTGTAGAGCTGCTCGAGATAGGTGGGGGCGAGGCCGGTCGTGAGCCGCAGGGTGCGTGCCGCGGCCGCCTCGAGCTCTTCGCCCGGCGGCAGCCAGCCCCCGGGCAGCGCCCAGAGGCCGAGCTGGGGCTGGCGGGTGCGGCGCACGAGCGGAGTCCAGAGCACCGGGTGCCCCGAGTGGTCGGGGCGCAACGCGAAGACGACGGTCGACACGGCGAGGCGGGTCGACGTGTCCCCGAGGGGGGCATTCAGCTGCGACATCCGTTCGCCTTCTTCTGGTCATCGTGACTCGAACTCTGCAGAACGCCAGCTTACAGTCATTTTGACCAGAACGCGTACGGCGCATTCGGCGCACCCGGCGTCAGTGCACACGCTGAGCAGGAATGCGTGATGCCACGGATGTACCGAGCGCACGGCGGGAGCACGATCGGAAGCCTCAACCCCTGCACGCCCGCTCCCGCTCCCAGAAAAGAGGCGCACCATGCGCAAGCTCTACTTCGTCGTCACGCTGCTGCTCACCGCATCGGTCGCGACGCAGCTCTACCTCGCCGCCGTCGGCGTCTTCTCGAACCCCGACGACGAACTGTTCGCGCTGCACGGCACGAACGGTCGCATGATCCTGCCGATCCTCGCGCTGCTCACGATCATCACGGCCGCCCTCGCCCGCGCAGGCAAGCGCCTGATCTGGCTCTCGGTGCTGCCGCTCGTGCTCATCCTCATGCAGACGGTCATCTTCATCGTCGGCGGCATGATCTTCGGGCTCGGCCCCGACGACCACGCGAACCCGCCCATCGGTGCGACGTTCTTCATCGCGCTGCACGGCCTGAACGGTGCCGCGATCCTACTGATCAGCGGATGGCTCGCGGTGCGCGCCAAGCGACTGATGGGCGAGCCGATGCCGCGCCGCGGCGCCTCGTCGTCGGCGGAGGCCCCGGCCGACGCGACCGTTCCCGAGGTCGTGCGCTGACCCGCGAAGCCGGCGCGAACGCGAACACGGCGAGGAGGCGATGATGACCACATCGGCGCTCCTCGCCGTGCACACCGTGCTCACGCTCGCCGCGGCGGGGCTGTGGCTCGGCGCGGGGTTCACTGCAGCGGGCGCCGCGCACCCGCAACGCCGTGAGCTCCGCCTCGTCGCGACGCTCGCTCTGTGCGCCGTCGCGGCAGTGGCCGGCGCGACCCTCGTCACGGTGCTCCTGGCCGACCGCGGTTGGTGGTTCATCGCCGAGAAGGCGACGATCGGCCTGCCGCTCGCCATCGTGGGCAGCGTCGCAGGCGTCATCGGCCTCGTCGGCTGGCGTGGTCATGTCGCCGCGTCGCCGCTCGACCGCACACTGCTGCTCGTCGCCGGATTCGCCACCACGGCCGGCGCCGGAGCGAGCTGGCTCATCGGCTACCCGCCGCAACCCGTCGCGGCGGCAGTGCTCGTGGCCGCCGTGCTGCTCGCCACCGGCGTCGCATGGGCGATGCTCGCGGGTCGCGGTCGCCGCGTGGTCGTGGGCTTCGCCGGCATGCTCGCCCTGCTCCTCGTCGCCGGCGTCGGCTGGTCGTGGCTCTCGGACACGGCAGCACCCAGCATCGAGGCCGGTTCGGGCCACGGCCACGGCGCTGCAGCCGCCCCTGCGACACCGACCGCCACGGCGGTCCCGGCCGTGGCAGGCACGGCCCGATCGGTCGACACGCTGCGCACCCCGGCCGATGCACCCGGCGCGGTGCGTCGCTTCGAACTGAAGGCCGCGAAGCACGACGTCGAACTCGCCGGCGGCGGCACCGTCGAGGCGTGGGGCTTCGGCGGCGATGCACTGCCCGGCCCCGAGATCCGCGTCACCGAGGGCGACCTCGTCGAGGCCGTGCTCACGAACGACGACATCGACAGCGGCGTCACCCTGCACTGGCACGGCTACGACGTGCCGAACGGCGAAGACGGCGTCGCCGGCGTCACGCAGGACGCCGTCGCACCCGGCGGCACCTTCACCTCGAGATTCGTCGCCGACACCCCCGGCACCTACTGGTACCACACGCATCAGGCCGCGTCGGAGGGCGTGCGGCGCGGCCTCTACGGCATGCTCGTCGTGGAGCCCGCGGGCGGCATCGCCGAAGACCTCGACCTCGCGGTGCCGGTGCACACGTTCGGCGGCTCGCTCTTCATCGGTGAGACCGACGGCCCGCAGCGACTCGACGTCGAGGCGGGCTCGACCGTGCGGCTGCGGGTCGCGAACACCGACCAGTCGCCCCTGCGGGTCACCATCGCGGGAGCACCCTTCCGCGTCGCCGCGGTCGACGGCCGCGACCTCGCCGGCGGTGCCGAGGTGCGCGGCGAGTCGGTGCGGCTCGGCGCGGGCGCCCGCGCCGACCTGGTCGTCACCGTGCCCGAGGGTCCGATTCGATTCGAGACGGATGCCTCGGAGACATCCACTCTCGTGTTGGCACCGCCCGGCGGCGACGCGAGCGACGCGCCCACGGCGATCGCCGACGCCCCCGAACTCGACCTGCTCTCCTACGGCGAGGGCCCGAGCCCCGAACTCGGCCCGTTCACGTCAGAGGGCACCCTCGTGCTCGACCGCATGCCGCGCTTCGTCGGCGGCGCGCCGAACTACGCCTACACGGTCAACGGGCAGGTCTTTCCGCACATCGAGCCGATCACCGTGCACGAGGGCGATCTCGTGCGCATCACCGTCGTCAATCGAGGCTTCGACGTGCACCCCATGCACGTTCACGGCCACCACGTGCTCGTGCTCTCGCGCGACGGGGTCGCTGCGACGGGCGCGCCGCTCCGGCTCGACACGGTCGACGTGCGGCCGGGCGAGGTGTGGGAGGTCGCGCTGCGTGCCGACAACCCCGGCATCTGGATGGACCACTGCCACGACCTCGAGCACGCCGCGCAGGGCATGATGATGACCCTCGCCTACACGGGGGTGACGACGCCGTTCGAGCACGGCGGCGCCCACGCGAACCGGCCCGAGTGACGCGAACCGAGCGGGCGGGGCCCGCCACGCGGCATCCGCCCCGCCCGCTGCTAAGATCGGCAGCACAACCTCATACCGGGCCATCGACGCGTCGCGGGAGAGCCGGCCGGAGCAATCAGACCAGTGCTGAGCAATCAGACCAGTGCTGACAGCGCCGAGCCGGCACCGAAGGAGCAAGCCTCCCTGCCAATCTCTCAGGTCACTACACCGCGATGACGAGGCCGCTCTGAAAAGTGGATTCCGCGCGACTGCGGTCTCCCGCCCACGGTGAAAGCGCACCCGCGTGAAACTCTCAGGCTCATGACAGAGGGGGAGTTCCCACACGGCCCGCGTTCGCGACCGTGACAACGCCGGCGCACGCCGGCACGTCTGGAGAACTCTCGTGACCAACGAACCCGGTACCGCCAGCCACGACGCATCGAGCACCGAAGCCTCGAGCCCCGAACGGCGCAGCCCTCTCGACGCGGTGCACCGCGCGGCGGGCGCGAGCTTCACCGACTTCGCCGGCTGGCAGATGCCCGTGCGCTACTCGAGCGACCTCGCCGAGCACCACGCCGTGCGCACAGCGGCCGGCCTCTTCGACCTCTCGCACATGGGCGAGATCGTGCTCATCGGCCCGCAGGCCGCCGCCGCGCTCGACCACGCGCTCGCCGGAAAGCTCTCGGCGATCGAGATCGGGCAGGCCAAGTACTCGCTGCTGCTCGCCGACGACGGCGGCATCATCGACGACCTCGTCGTCTACCGCACGGGCGACGACCGCTACATGGTCGTCGCGAACGCGTCGAACGCCGCCGTCGTCGCCGACGAACTGCGCGCACGTGCGGCCGGCTTCGACACGCTCGTCTCCGACGAGAGCGACGACATCGCCCTCATCGCCATCCAGGGCCCCGACGCGCGCGCCGTGCTGCTCGAAACGCCGGGCTTCGGGGTCGACGGCCCGGGCAACGATGAAGAGGACTTCGACGCGAAGCTCGAGGCGCTGAAGTACTACCGCGCCTTCCCGGCCACCTTCGAGGGCGAGCCCGTGCTCGTCGCGCGCACCGGCTACACCGGCGAAGACGGCTTCGAGCTCTACCTCGCGCCCGAGCGCGCGGCCCGCCTCTGGGAGGCGCTCGCCGAGACCGGCGGCCCCCGCGTGACGCCCTGCGGGCTCGCGAGCCGCGACACGCTGCGCCTCGAGGCGGGCATGCCGCTCTACGGGCACGAGCTCTCCCGCGACATCCTGCCCGTGCAGGCCGGCCTCGGCCGCGTCGTCGCGCTCGCCAAGCCCGAGGCGTTCATCGGTCGCGGGGCCGTCGAACAGGGGCCGGCAGCGGATGCCCCGGTGCTCGTCGGCCTCGCAGCAGAGGGCCGTCGTGCGGCTCGTGCCGACTACGAGGTCTTCGACGGCGAGGGTGCCGATGCCGCGCGAGTCGGCATCGTCACGAGCGGCGCGCTCTCGCCGACGCTCGGTCACCCGATCGCCATGGCCTTCGTGTCGGGCGACGTCGCCGAGCCGGGCCGCGAGCTCTTCGTCGACGTCCGGGGCACGCGAGTCGCGGCATCCGTCGTCGCACTGCCTTTCTACAAGCGCACCGCAACCGCAACCGCCTGACCTGACCTCGAGTCGACCGACGTTGTACGAATTCGGGCGACTCGGCAATCGAAACCATTCAAGGAGCACACCATGACCGACCAGACCGCACTGCACTACACCGAAGAGCACGAGTGGATCGCCCTCGACGGCGACGTCGCGACCATCGGCATCACCGACTACGCCGCCGAGAAGCTCGGCGACGTCGTCTTCGTCGAGCTGCCCGGCGCGGGCACGACCGTGACCGAGGGCACCGTCGTCGGCGAGATCGAGTCGACGAAGTCGGTCGGCGAGCTCTTCGCCCCCGTCAGCGGCGAGGTCGTCGAGGCCAACCAGGCCGTCGTCGACTCGCCCGAGCTCGTCAACAGCGACCCCTTCGGCGAGGGCTGGCTCATCAAGGTCAACGCGTCGAGCCTGCCGAAGTTCCTCACGCACGCCGAGTACCGCGCACTGGTCGGAGAGTAAGCACCACGATGGAAACCCCCACCACCCCCACCTCTTCGGCATTCGACCTCGACGCCTTCGGGCGCCGCCACATCGGCACCAGCCCGAGCGACCACGGGCTCATGCTCGCCGAACTCGGCTACGACTCACTCGACGCCTTGATGGCCGCCGCGGTGCCCACGTCGATCCGCATGGGGGAGGTGCTGAACTCGGCGATCCCCGCCGCAGCCACCGAGCGCGAGGCGCTCGCCGAGCTCGCCGCACTCGCCGAGCAGAACACCGTGCGCACCTCGATGATCGGCCTCGGCTACTTCGGCACGGTCACGCCGTCGGTGATCCAGCGCAACGTGCTCGAGAACCCGAGCTGGTACACGGCCTACACGCCGTACCAGCCCGAGATCTCGCAGGGCCGCCTCGAGGCGCTCATCAACTTCCAGACGATGGTCACCGACCTCACCGGACTCGACACGGCGAACGCGTCGATGCTCGACGAGGGCACGGCGGTCGTCGAAGGCATGCTGCTCGCGCGCCGTGCCTCGAAGTCGACGTCGAACCGGTTCATCGTCGACGCCGACGTGCTGCCGCAGACGCTCGCGCTCCTCGAGTCGCGCTCGGAGGCGGTGGGCATCGAGCTCGTCGTCGCCGACCTCGTCGAGGGCACGGATGTCGCCGCCGCAGGCTCGCACTTCGGCCTCTTCGTGCAGTACCCGGGCGCTTCGGGCCGCGTGTGGAACCCGGCATCCGTCATCGCGGCGTCGAAGGCGCAGGGAGCCCTCGCCGTCGTCGCGGCCGACCTGCTCGCGCTCGCGCTCATCACGAGCCCCGGCGAGCTCGGTGCCGACGTCGCCGTCGGCACCTCGCAGCGCTTCGGCGTGCCCATGGGCTTCGGCGGACCGCACGCCGGCTACATGGCCGTGCGCACGGGCCTCGAGCGGCAGCTGCCCGGCCGCCTCGTCGGCGTCTCGAAGGACGCCGTGGGCGCACCCGCGTACCGCCTGACCCTGCAGGCCCGCGAGCAGCACATCCGCCGTGAGAAGGCGACGTCGAACATCTGCACCGCGCAGGTGCTGCTCGCCGTCATGGCGTCGATGTACGCCGTGTACCACGGGCCCCGCGGCATCCGTCACATCGCGGTCTCGACCGCGGCGAAGGCGACCGCGCTCGCCGAGGTGCTCACCGGCTACGGCCTGACCCTCGCGCATGACAGCTACTTCGACACGATCCGGGTGCACGTGCCCGGTCTCGCCGGCAACATCGTCGAGCGCGCCCGCGCCCTCGGCGTGAACGTGTGGGAGGCAGGCGACGCCACCGTGCACGTGTCCGTCGACGAGACGACGACCGAGGCCGAGCTCTCGCTCGTCGCGCAGGCGTTCGGGCTGCCCCCTTCGACAGGCTCAGGGACCGGAATCTCCATCGACCTCACGTCATTGCCTGCCGTCGCGAGCGGCGAGCTGCGGCGCACGAGCGGTTACCTCGAGCACCCCGTCTTCAATACGCACCACTCCGAGACGCAGATGATGCGGTACCTGAAGACCCTCGCCGACCGCGACTACGCGCTCGACCGCGGCATGATCCCACTCGGCTCGTGCACGATGAAGCTCAACGCCGCCACCGAGATGCAGTCGGTCACCTGGCCCGAGTTCGCGAACCTGCACCCCTTCGCGCCCGAGGCCGATGTGGTCGGCACGCTCGGCCTGATCGAGCAGCTCGAGACCTGGCTCGCCGAGGTCACGGGGTACGACACCGTCTCGTTGCAGCCCAACGCGGGCAGCCAGGGCGAGCTCGCGGGCCTCCTCGCGATCCGCGGCTATCACCACGCCAACGGCGAGACCGAGCGCACGGTGTGCCTCATCCCGTCGAGCGCGCATGGCACCAACGCGGCATCCGCCGTGCTCGCCGGCATGCGCGTCGTCGTCGTCGCGACCGACGAGCTCGGCAACGTCGACCTCGACGACCTGCGGGCGAAGATCGCCGAACACGCCGAGAGCCTCGCCGCCCTCATGATCACCTACCCGTCGACGCACGGCGTCTACGAGCACGAGGTGAAGACCATCACGCAGGCCGTGCACGACGCCGGCGGCCAGGTCTACGTCGACGGCGCGAACCTCAACGCCCTGCTCGGCTTCGCCCGCTTCGGCGACTTCGGCGGCGACGTCTCGCACCTGAACCTGCACAAGACGTTCTGCATCCCGCACGGCGGCGGCGGCCCGGGCGTCGGCCCCGTCGCGGCGAAGGCCCACCTCGCGCCCTACCTGCCGGGCCACCCGATGGCCCAGCGCGCCGACCACTCGGGCGGCGTCACGCACGACGGCGGACCGGTCTCGGCCGCGCCGTACGGCAGCCCGTCGATCCTGCCGATCTCGTGGGCCTACGTGCGCATGATGGGCTCCGAGGGCCTCAAGCAGGCGACCGCGACCGCGGTGCTCGCCGCGAACTTCGTGGCCTCGCGCCTGCGCGAGCACTACCCCGTGCTCTACACGGGCGAGAACGGCCTCGTCGCGCACGAGTGCATCCTCGACCTGCGCCCGCTCACGGCGGCGACGGGCGTGACGGTCGACGACGTGGCCAAGCGCCTCGTCGACTACGGCTTCCACGCGCCGACGATGTCGTTCCCCGTCGCGGGCACGCTCATGATCGAGCCGACCGAGTCGGAAGACCTCGCCGAGCTCGAGCGCTTCGTCGAGGCGATGGTCGCCATCAAGGCCGAGGCCGACGCGGTGGCCGCGGGCGAGTGGCCCGCCGACGACAACCCGCTCGTGAACGCGCCGCACACCGCGGAGTCGGTCATCGCGGGGGAGTGGACCCACCCCTACACGCGCGAGCAGGCCGTCTACCCCGTGCACTCGCTCGTGCGCAACAAGTACTGGGCGCCCGTGCGCCGCGTCGACCAGGCCTACGGCGACCGCAACCTCGTGTGCGCCTGCCCGCCGATCGAGGCGTTCGCGTAGGGAGCGCTTCGGCTCGGCACACACAGCCGGTCAGCTCAGGAGCCCGCCCCATACGGCGCGGGCTCCTGAGTCGCCGATCAGCACGAGCAGCAGGGCGGTGCCCGCCCCGACGACGACGGATGCCGCGGCGAGCCCGATGCGCGCCGCCCGTGCCGCGCCGGGCGAGCCGCGGCGCATCCGCTCGTCGCCGTAGCGGAACCACGCCCACTGGGCCGCGGCGACGACGAAGAGCGAGATCGCCCACGGCAGCAGCATCTCGCCGAACTGCTGATGCCGCGTGACCGCGGGAACCGGCCCGATCCGTTCGGCGAGCGACTGCCCGGCCGCGACCGTGATCGGCACGAGCACGAGCACGGCTGCCGCGCCGAGCGGGGTCACGATGCCGAGTCGCCGGCGGGCCGCCGGCCAGAACGCGCCGAGCAGCAGGGCGAGTACCGTGAGTGGCGTGAGCACGACCACCGCGTGCACGACGAGCGGGTGCAGGGGCAGCCCCGCGATCTGGAGGACGTCCTCCGAGGCGATGGGTGCGAGATTCGTGGGATCCATACCGTGAACACGACGCCGATGCCGCCCGAGTTCACCCGCGCTGCGAATGAACCATTCCGAGCGCGTTGTCGTTCTCAGGGAAGAGAACAGCAGGAGGTGATGGATGCCGCTCGATGACGACAGCCGTCTGGTCGCGCTCTACGACGCGCACGGACCGTCGGTGTGGAGGTACGTCGTGCATCTCACCGGCGACGCCGCCGGCGCCGACGACATCGTGCAGGAGACCCTGCTCCGCGCATGGCGCAGCCCCAAGATCATGGCCCAGGAACCCGCATCGACGAGATCGTGGATGATCACGGTCGCCCGGAACCTCGTGATCGACGAGGCGCGCAGCGCACGCCGCCGGCACGAGATCGGCGTCGCCGAGACGCCGGAGCGCGCGGAGCACGATGCGACCGACGCACTCTTCGAGAGCCTGCTCGTCGAGGAGGCGCTCGCGACGTTGAGCATGGAGCACCGTGCCGTGATCGTGCACGCCTACTACGGCGGATGCAGCGTGGCCGAAGTCGCCCGACGCCTCGGCATCCCCGAGGGTACGGTGAAGTCCCGGTTGCACTACGGGCTTCGGGCCCTGCGGCTCGCGCTGCAGGAGAAAGGGGTGACGCGATGAACCCGAACCACCCGCGCTTCGCCGACTGGGACTCCGCCTACGTGCTCGGCGCGCTCTCACCCGCCGAGCGCGGCGAGTTCGAGCAGCACCTCGAGTCGTGCGAGCTCTGCCGTCGATCGGTCGCCGAGCTGACCCCGATGCCGGGGCTGCTCGCACGGCTCTCTCCCGAACGTGCCGAGGCGCTCCTCGGCGAACCGGATGACGGCTCCGCGCCGGCGCCGCGCAGTGACCTCCTCGACGTCGTGCGGCTGGAGGATCGACGGCGACGCCGCCGTCGCGCTCGCACGTGGTGGGTCGCCTCCGCGGCAGCGGCAGTCATCGTCATCGTCGCGATCGCGGTGCCTCTCGCGGTCATCCGCCCACCGGTGATCTCCGAATCGGTCGCCTTCGAGGCCGTCGCCGAGGTGCCGCTCTCGGCCACCGCGACGCTCACCCAGGTCGCGTGGGGCACGAGGATCGAGCTCGACTGCCGCTACGCCGACGCCGAGGCGGCCGATGGCCCGGCCGGCGGCTGGCCGTATGCGCTCGTCGTCGTCGGTCGCGACGGCGAGCGCACGGATGTCTCGAGCTGGCGGGCGAGTCCAGGGGCGGCGGCGCGGCTCTCTGCGGGCGCCGCTCTCGACCTCGACGAGATCGCGTCGCTCGAGATCCGGGCGATCGGCAGCGGCGACGTGCTCATGCGGAGCGAGTTCGACTGAGCGTGAACCATTCGAGGCCGCGCCTCGTGCTACTGGAGAGGTCGCGACCGCGGCCGAAGCAGGAGAAGAGGGAACTCGCATGAAACTGCGCATTGCAACAGGAGCCGCCGTCATCGCCGTCGCGCTCGCACTCGCGGGCTGCACGGGGACGTCCGGTGGGTCGGACGGCTCGTCCGGCGGATCGGGGTACGGCGCGGCGCCGTCGACCGCGGCCCAGACGCCCGCCGCGAGTTCGGGCTCGAATTCGGACTCGACGGGTGCGGCGCTCGGTGTCACGGACTCGTCGCTCGGCCAGATCGTCGTCGACGGCACGGGAATGACCGTCTACATGTTCGACACCGACACCCAGGGCAGCGGGGCGAGCAGCTGCGCCGGCCAGTGCGCGGCCAACTGGCCCGCCGTCACGACCGACTCGGCCGCCCCGAAGGTCGAGGGCGTCACGGGCGAGGTCGGCACCATCACGGGGGTCGACGGCTCGACCCAGGTGACGCTGAACGGCTGGCCGCTCTACACCTACGCGGGTGACAGCGCCGCGGGCGACACGAACGGCCAGGGCGTGAACAACGTCTGGTGGGTCCTGAGCCCCGCAGGGGAGAAGATCGGCGGCTGACAGCCTGGCGGTCTATGCGGGGCGCGGTGCCGCGTGGCGACCGCGCTCCGTGTACTCGCGACGAGCGGGCACCGCGGCGGGCACCGCGGCGGTGCCCGTGACCCCGATGAGGGCGCTGCGACGAGCGGCGACGCGAACGTGGGCCGCGGCGATCTCTGCTTCGGTCGCGCGGAAGCGGCGGTCGGTGACGCGGGCTGCGAGGTGGCCTGCGCCGAAGGCTGCGGCGAGTGACATTGTTCCGTTCCGTCTCTGGTGTCCGGCGCGCGGTGTCCGGTGGTGCGGTCGGCCCGGCGATGCCGGTCGGCGCCCTCGTGCGAGGGCTGCCTCCATGGTCGCGAGCTACGCGATTCGGCGGATCAGTGCGACCCCGAAGAACGCCCCCGGGAGTACACTGAGGTTCTCTCGAAATAACCCACGGGTTCTGTCAGAGGCCCGGGTTCTCTCGACGCAGAGGGGGCAAGATGTCGATCGATCTCATCACGGTGCTGACCACCGTCGGGTTCGTGGGGTTCCTCGTCGGTACGTCCGTGCTTTCAGGCCGCGGCCTCGGGCTCGAGAAGCGCGCCGGCCTTCTCGAACGACGCGACCCCGCCACCGCCGAGGCCTACCGGCGAGCGCAGTCGATCACCGACTTCGCGAGCACCGGCGTGTTCGGCGACGAGGGCTACTACTCCGCCGTGTGCTCGCCGTCGCGGCGCAGCGGGCTCGACCTGGCGCGGGTGCGCGGCATCGACGCCGACCTGCGGGTCGAAGTCGCCGAGGAGTCGCTGCCGCCGATGCCGACGACCGTCGTCGCGCTCGGTCGAAGCGAGCACGTGCCGCACACCTCGCGCACGCGGCATCCGCTTCGCACCGCTCAACCGGCGCGTTCGACTCAGCCGGCCTCGACTCAATCGGCCTCGACTCAATCGGCAGAGACGGCGAAGAGCTCCGGCCACCAGCCGACCGCGAGCGGGTAGCCGACGAACGACGCGATGTCGAGGATCCAGTGCGCGATGACGAGCGGCATCACGCGACCCCAACGCTGATAGCACCAGCCGAACACGATGCCCATCGCGACGTTGCCGAAGAACGGTCCGAAGCCCTGGTACAGGTGGTAGGTGCCGCGCAGCACCGCGCTCGAGGCGATCGTCGCCCACGGGCCGACGCCGAGCTCCCTGAATCGCGTGAAGAGATACCCGACGACGATGACCTCTTCGGTCAGCGCGGCTTCGAGGGCCCTGAACACCAGGATCGGCACCGTCCACCACAGCCAGTCGGCCGGTGACGCCTCGACCGCCACGGTCAGGCCGAGCGCGCGACCCAGCGCATAGAGCGCCAGTCCGGGCACGCCGATGGCGACCACCAGCAGCACTCCGGATGCCGCGTCCCGCCCCGGTCTCGTCAGGTCGAGGCCGATACGGCGGAAGGGGTTCGTGCCGGGCGCCCACAACAGGTACAGCACGAGTGCGACCGCGAAGAGGCCGAAGAACACGTCGAGGAACTGGTAGGTGAAGTCGAGCCACTCGCGCGGTGCGCGCGAGGGATTCAGGGCGACCGATTGCTCGCCCAGCGGCGTCTCGGCGGTGAGCTTCGCGATGATCGAGACGATCGAGTACACGGCGGACGCCCCGAGCGAGAGGCCGAGCACGATGACGACCTCGAGCTGCAGCCGTCGTGCAGAAGACATGCGGCAATCATCGCATGTGGGGCGCAGACGCAATATTCGTGCGGATTCACGACGATATCCGGCGGCGCTCGTGTCGCTAGGTTGCGCGTCGGTAACGGTTTGCCCTTCTGGTTTGCTTACCGAAGGTCAGGTTCATAGTCTCGATCTACCAGCGCTCCAGCGCGGCCACGAGCCGTGCTGACGTCGCAAATCTCACAGGAGGAACATTGAAGATCAAGAGAATCGGCGTTGCAGCCATTGCTCTTGCTGCCGCCGGCGCATTGACGCTGTCGGGCTGCACGAGCGGCGGCACGAACCCGTCGGCTCCCGCCGGCGATGCCACCGCGGTCATCACGACCAACGGCTCCGAGCCCCAGAACCCGCTGATCCCCACCAACACCAACGAAACCGGTGGCGGCAAGATCCTCGACGCGATCTTCGCAGGTCTCGTGTACTACGACGCCAAGGGTGCAGCGCACAACGACGTCGCCGAGTCCATCGAGACCGACGACGCGCAGAACTACACCATCAAGCTCAAGGCCGACCAGAAGTTCACGAACGGTGAGCCCGTCACGGCCTCCTCGTTCGTCGACGCGTGGAACTACGGCGCCGACACTGCCAACGAGCAGCTCTCGCAGTACTTCTTCGAGTCCATCAAGGGCTTCAGCTACGACGAGTCGGTTCCCGAGCTTCCGGGCCTCGAGGTCGTCGACGACACCACGTTCACCGTCGAGCTGAACCAGCCCGAGTCGGACTTCCCGCTGCGTCTCGGCTACTCGGCCTTCTACCCGCTGCCCGCGTCGGCCTTCGACGACCTCGCCGCTTTCGGTGAGAACCCCGTCGGCAACGGCCCGTACATGCTCGACGGCGAAGACGCCTGGAAGCACAACGAGAAGATCGACCTCGTCGTGAACCCCGACTACGACGGTGGACGGACGGCCGTCAACGGTGGCCTCGACATCATCTTCTACGCCTCGCAGGACGCCGCGTACGCCGACCTCCAGGGCGGCAACCTCGACGTGCTCGACGCGATCCCCGACTCGGCTCTGGCCACCTTCCAGGACGAGTTCGGCGACCGCGCGGTCACCCAGGCCGCTGCGATCTTCCAGTCGTTCACGATCCCGGCGCGTCTGCCGCACTTCTCGGGTGAAGAGGGCAACCTCCGTCGCCAGGCGCTCTCGATGGCGATCAACCGCGACGAGATCACCGACGTGATCTTCGCCGGCACCCGCACCCCGGCGCACGACTTCACGTCGCCGGTCATCGACGGCTACTCGGAAGACATCCCCGGCTCCGAGGTCCTCGACTTCAACGCCGAAGAGGCGAAGAAGCTGTGGGCTCAGGCCGACGCCATCGCCCCGTGGGACGGCACCTTCAAGATCGCGTACAACGCCGACGGCGGCCACCAGGCCTGGGTCGACGCTGTTGCGAACGGCCTGAAGAACACGCTCGGCATCGACGCTTCGGGCGACCCGTACCCGACGTTCGCCGAGGCGCGCACGAAGATCACCGACCGCACCATCCAGACGGCCTTCCGTTCGGGCTGGCAGGCGGACTACCCGGCGCTCTTCAACTTCCTCGGCCCGCTCTACGGAACCGGTGCCGGCTCGAACGACGGCGACTACTCGAACCCCGAGTTCGACGCGCTGCTCAAGGAGGGCCTCGCCGAGACCGACATCGCCGCCGCGAACGAGAAGTTCCAGGCTTCGCAGGAGATCCTCTTCCAGGACCTCCCCGCCATCCCGCTGTGGTACTCCACGGTCAACGGTGCGTGGAGCGAGTCGGTCAACGACGTCGAGTTCGGCTGGAACTCGGTGCCGCTGTACTACCAGATCACCAAGAGCGAGTAATTCTCGATCGAGGACGGCTCGGGGTTAGACTCTGAGACGCCCGTGGGGCGGCAGCCGAGCAGGCTGCCGCCCCACTCCCACGTATCCACGGTGTTCGCCTGATCGGCGTAGCATCGTGGAATCGAACTCGCACAACGGTGAGGTTTCTTCAACATGTCCACATTCGCAGAACGCAGGGCCTGATCCATGGCCGGCTACATCCTGCGCCGACTGCTGCAGGCGATCCCTGTCCTGCTCGGCACCACCTTCTTGATCTATTTCATGGTCTTCGCCATGCCCGGCGACCCGATCGTCGCGCTGTTCGGCGACAAGACCCCGCCCCCGTCGGTCGTCGAAGCCCTTCGCGAGCGGTACAACCTGGACAAGCCGTTCATCGTCCAGTACTTCATCTTCCTCGGCAACATCTTCAGGGGTGACCTCGGCGTCTCGTTCTCGGGTCAGCCCGTCTCCGAGATCCTGATGTCCACGTTCCCGGTGACGCTCCGCCTCGCGGCGATGGCGGTCTTCATCGAAATGGTCGCCGGCATCTCGATCGGCCTCGTGTCGGGCCTCCGCAAGGGCGGCATCTTCGACGCGAGCGCACTCGTCGTGAGCCTCATCCTCATCTCGCTGCCGATCTTCGTGCTCGCGTTCGTGATGCAGTGGTTCTTCGGCATCTATCTGGGGTGGTTCAGAACCACGGTGGGCACAGGTGCTCCAACGCAAGACTTGATATTGCCGGCCATCGTGCTGGCCAGCATCAGTTTCGCCCAGATCGTTCGACTGACACGGGCGTCGGTCATCGACACAGACGGGCAGGACTTCGTTCGCACCGCCGCGAGCAAGGGCCTCTCCCGCAATCGCATCGTCCCCGTGCACATCCTGCGCAACTCGCTCATCCCGGTCGTCACCTACCTCGCCGTCGACTTCGGCACGCTCATGGTCGGCGCGACGGTGACCGAGGGCATCTTCAACGTGCCGGGTGTCGGCCGCACGCTCTACCAGGCGATCATCCGAGGTGAGGGGCCGACCGTCGTCTCCTTCGTGACGATCATGGTGCTGATCTACCTCGTGGTGAACCTGCTGGTAGACCTTCTCTACGCCGTTCTCGACCCGAGGATCCGTTATGCCAAGTAACACCAGACCAGACCAGCAGCACTTCGTCGCCCCGCTCGAAGAGACGCCGCTCGTCGCCATCGACTCGGTCAAGACCGAGGGCAAGCCCTCGAACCTCTGGACCGACGCGTGGAACGACGTGCGCAAGCGCCCGATGTTCTGGATCTCATCACTGCTGATCCTGCTCGTCGTGATCGTCGCCCTGTTCCCCGGCCTGTTCACGCAGACGCCGCCGAACAACGACTGCCTGCTCGCGAACAGCAACGGCGGTCCGACCGAGGGTCACCCGCTCGGGTTCACCAAGCAGGGGTGCGACATCTACTCGCGCATCATCCACGGCACGTCGACCTCGCTCGCCGTCGGCCTCATCGTGACGTTCCTCGTCGCGTCGCTCGGCATCATCTTCGGCGCCTTCGCGGGCTTCTACGGCGGATGGCTCGACTCGGTGCTCTCGCGCCTCGGCGACATCTTCTTCTCGATTCCCTACATCCTCGCCGCCGTCGTCATCATGTCGGTGCTCTCGGCCTACCGGAACGTGTGGGTGATCTCGCTCGCGATCGGATTGTTCGCCTGGCCTGCCACGGCTCGCGTCCTGCGAGCCGAGATCCTGCGGGTGAAGAACGCCGACTTCGTCATGGCGTCGACGGCGCTCGGCGTCTCGCGGTTCCGAATCCTGCTGCGCCACGTGCTGCCGAACTCGATCGCACCCGTGCTCGTCATCACGACCATCTCGCTCGCCGGCGCGATCGTCGCCGAGGCGACCTTGTCGTTCCTCGGCGTCGGCTTGCCGACCGACATCATGTCGTGGGGCAACGACATCAGCCAGGCCCAGACCTCGCTGCGCACCGCGCCCCAGACCCTGATCCTGCCCTCGATCGCGCTGTCGGTCACCGTGCTGAGCTTCATCATGCTCGGCGAGGTCGTGCGCGATGCGCTCGACCCGAAGGCGAGGGCGCAGCGATGAGCGAGACTTCGAACGGATCGAACGTGCAATCAGAACGCGGCAGCGCCGAACGGCCACTGCTCGAGATCAAAGACCTGCAGGTCGGGTTCAACACCCAAGACGGCGTGGTCAAGGCCGTCGACGGTGTGAACATCACGCTGTACCGCGGGCAGAGCCTCGCGATCGTCGGCGAGTCCGGCTCGGGCAAGTCGACGACCGCTCACGCGATCATCAACCTGCTGCCGGGCACGGGCCACGTCGCCGGGGGCCAGATCCTCCTCGACGGCCAAGACCTCACGAAGGCGTCGAAGAAGGACATGGAGGCCATTCGCGGCCGCAAGATCGGCTTCGTGCCCCAAGACCCGATGTCGAACCTCAACCCCGTGTGGTCGATCGGCTTCCAGGTCGAAGAGGCCATCAAGGCCAACGGCATCGCGACCGGTCGCAAAGAGGTCAAGGCACGCGCGATCCAGGTGCTGAAGCAGGCCGGCCTCGGCGATGCCGACCGCCGCATGCGGCAGTTCCCGCACCAGTTCTCGGGCGGCATGCGTCAGCGCGTGCTGATCGGCATGGGCCTCGCGGCGAACCCGCAGCTGCTCATCGCCGACGAGCCGACGTCGGCCCTCGACGTCACGGTGCAACGGGTCATCCTCGATCACCTCGAATCGCTCACTCGCGAACTCGGCACGACCCTGCTGTTCATCACGCACGACCTCGGCCTCGCGGCCGAGCGCGCCGAGCAGCTCGTGGTCATGTACAAGGGCCGCGTGGTCGAGTCGGGCCCGTCGGTCGAGATCCTGCAGAACCCGCAGCACCCCTACACGCAGCGTCTCGTGGCCGCGGCGCCGAGCCTCGCGTCGCGTCGCATCCAGGCGACCGGTTCGATCTCGGCGGCCGAGTCGTCGACGACCGATGGTGCGGTGGATCCCGCGGGCGACACGATCGATCTGATCGCCACGGCCGAGGCTCGTGCCGAGGCGCTCGCGGCCGCACCCGAGGCGCCGCCGGCGATCGTGGTCGAAGACCTCACCAAGGTCTTCAAGATCCGCGGATCGGGCGACTTCACCGCGGTCGACAAGGTCTCGTTCCAGATCCCCAAGGGCACCACCATGGCGCTCGTGGGCGAGTCGGGCTCGGGGAAGTCGACCGTCGCGAAGATGCTGCTGAAGCTCGAAGACACCACGAGCGGCAAGATCGTCGTCGGCGGTCACGACCTCGCGAGCGTCACCGGCAAGGAGCTCTTCAACCTCCGCAGTCGCATGCAGCCGGTCTTCCAAGACCCGTACGGTTCGCTGAACCCGCTGCGCAACATCGGCAACACCATCGCCGAACCGTTGTTCACGCACAAGGTCGGCACGAAGGCCTCTCGTCGTGAGCGGGTCTACGAACTGCTCGACCAGGTCTCGCTGCCGCGCACCCTCATCAGCCGGTACCCCAACGAACTCTCGGGCGGCCAGCGCCAGCGCATCGCGATCGCGCGTGCGCTCGCGTTGAAGCCCGAGATCGTGGTGCTCGACGAGGCGGTGTCGGCGCTCGACGTGCTCGTGCAGGCGCAGATCCTGCGTCTGCTCGCCGACTTGCAGGCCGAACTGGGCCTGACGTACCTCTTCATCACGCACGACCTCGCGGTCGTGCGCGTCATCGCCGACCACGTGTGCGTGATGCAGAAGGGCCGCATCGTCGAGGCGGCGACCACCGACGAGGTGTTCGACCACCCGCAAGAGCAGTACACGAAGGATCTGCTCGCGGCGATTCCGGGCGCCAGCATCGAGCTCGGGGCGTAGGGCCAGACCGGCGACCGAACAAGCGCGAGCGCCCGGCATCCGATCACTCGGAGGCCGGGCGCGCGCGGGCGGAGCCGCGGTGAAAGGTTCGG
>NZ_JBSHJY010000021.1:0-56482 GCF_053619715.1 Agromyces sp. NPDC055520
GGAGAGGGGACCATGAGTGCCCGTTCGGCGGAAGGGGGAGGGCAGGTGCAGGTGCAGGGGCAGGGGGAGAGGGGGCAGGAGCAGGCAGCAGGGGAGGGGGCAGGGGGCAGGGGCAGGGGCGGAGCCTAACCGCGCAGCGCCTCGCCCCACGGCACACGCGCGCCCGTCTTCAGCAGCGAGCTGCGGTAGATGCGCTCGCCGACCCAGACTGCGAGCGCCGCCGTGGCGAGCAGGATCGCGAGCGAGACGAACGGCTCCCACCACTCGGCGCTGCCGAGGAAGACGCGCATCGGCATGCCGACGGGTGCCGAGAACGGCACGTAGCTCATGATCGCGAGCACCGTCGGGTTGTCGTTGAAGAAGATCACCAGGAAGTACGGGATCATCACGAGCATCGTCACGGGCGTCGTGACCGAGCCGATGTCCTCAGCGCGCGAGACGAGTGCCGCCGTCGCGGCGAAGAGCGCGGCGAGCATCACGAAGCCGATCGCGAAGAACACGACGAACCACACGACCGAGGTGCCGAGCCCGCCGAGCAGCACGCGCTGCCCCGTGAGCAGCAGGCCGAGGATCGCGAGCACCGCGATCGCGAGGATCTGCCCGAAGGCGAGCACGCTGTTGCCGATCACCTTGCCGGTGAGCAGCGCACGCGCCGACACCGTCGAGAGCAGGATCTCGACGACGCGCGTCTGCTTCTCCTCCACGACCGACTGAGCGATCGTCGTGCCGAACGTGAGCGCCGACATGAAGAACACGAGACCGAAGCCGAAGGCGACGAAGTAGGCGAGCATCGGGTCGACCGCGGCCGGGGCGAGCAGTTCGACCGTCGGGCTCACCGAGAGGGCGGCCACGACAGAGGTCGGCGCCGCCTCGAGGCCGATCACGACGATGCCGAGCGGTTCGGATGCCGCGGGGGTCACGATCGCTTCGACGTCGCCGTCGCGCAGCAACTGCTCGGCGGCGTCTTGATCGGCGACGGGCACCGCCTCGAGCGCCGGGTTGCCCGCGACGACGTCGGTCGCTCCGGCGACCACGGCCACCTTCGGCAGCTCCGACTGCGAGCCGAACACGCTGCCGAGCACGACCGAGGCGAGCACGGCGAGCATGAGCACGCCCGTCGAGATGAGGAATGCCTTGCTGCGCATGCGCATCGTGATCTCGCGGCCCGCGATGAGCCTGACGGTCTCGGCGAAGCTCGGCGTGCGATGCTCGGCCTGCATGCTCGCTGAGCCTGTCGAAGCGCGTGTCTCGGTGTTCACCGCACGACCTCCTTGAAGATCTGGGCGAGCGTCGTGTGCTCGCGGGTGAAGCTGACGACCTCGCCGCGGGCGACGGCTTCAGCGAGGGCGGCCTGCCGCGCGGCATCCGATTCGGCTTCGAAGACGGCCCAGCCGCCGTCGAAATCCGCGACCCGGATGCCGGGCTGCTGACGCAGCCAACCGACGTCGCCCGACGTCAGCAGCTCCCATCGTTCTGAGCCGTGCTCGGCGCGCAACGTGTCGCCGCTGCCGGCGGCGGCGATGCGGCCGCCCGCGATGATGACGAGGTCGTCGCAGAGGCGCTCGACGATGTCGAGCTGGTGCGAGGAGAAGAGCACGCTGGCGGATGCCGCGGCATCCGCCAGCACGCCCTGCACCGTCTCGACGGCCATGGGGTCGAGACCCGAGAACGGCTCGTCGAGCACGAGCACCTCGGGGCGGTGCACGAGCGCCGCCGCGATCTGGGCCCGCTGCTGGTTGCCGAGCGAGAGCGACTCGATCGTGTCGTTCGTACGCTCGCCGAGGCCGAGTCGCTCGAGCAGCTCGAGGGCGTTGCGGTGCGCGGCGGCCGCGCTCCAGCCGTGCAGTCGGGCGAGGTAGACGGTCTGCTCGAGCACCTTCATCTTGGGGTAGAGGCCGCGTTCTTCGGGCATGTAGCCGAAGCGGCGCCGGTCGGCGCTCGTCAGCGCCCCGCCGCCGAGGGTGACGGTGCCGCCGTCGGAGGCGAGCACGCCGAGGACGATGCGCATCGTCGTGGTCTTGCCGGCTCCGTTGCCGCCGACGAAGCCGGTGAGCCGGCCGTCGCCGACGGTGAAGCTCACGTGGTCGAGGGCGAGGCGCTCGCCGTAGCGCTTGGTGACGTCGTGAAGTTCGAGCATGGCTCCACGGTACGGATGCCGCATGCTCGCGTCATCCGTCGTGCGGGGGACTCGCGGCCGGCGACGAGCCGTCGCCGTCGGCTCGTCTCCGCACTGAGGGGGAGGGTCCTCAGTCCGACGCGCCGCGCACGAGGTACGTGGTGCCGATGTGCCCGCTGGGGTGAGCGACGGTGTGGTCGAGGGTCAGCGGTCGGTCGCCCAGGTCGGCCGGGGTGAACGGACGCCCGGCGCCGATCAGCACCGGCACGATGCGCAGGCGCAGCACGTCGACGAGTCCCGCTCTGAAGAGCGTGTCGGTGAGCGTGAGGCTGCCCCACACCACGATCGACTTCACGCGGTGCTTCAGCGCCGCGACCGCGTCGGCAGCATCGCCGGCGAGCACCTCGATCTCGCCGTCGCCCCACGGCGCTCGCTCGAGCGAGTGCGAGACGACGAACTTCGGGAGGCGGTTTATCGGTTCGGCGACGGGCTCGGCCACCGGGTCGGCGTTCGGCCAGTAGCCCGCGAACATCCGGTAGGTGTTCGCGCCCATCAGGATCGCGTCGACACCCTCGAGAAAGGCGACCTGGTCGGGGTCGGCCGGATCGACGGAACCGGCCGCGAGGAAGAAGTCCAGGCCGCCCGATTCGTCGGCCGCGTACCCGTCGACGCTGACGATCTGCTCAACGGTGAGGCGGCCCATCAGTGCTGCCCTCCGTCGGCGAGCGGGCGGTCGAGTCGCGCGTCGAGTCGCGCGTCGAGCACGTCGAACGCGCTCGCCCAGCCGTCGTAGACGTTCTCATCGCCCGGAACCCCGGCGATGCCGACGAGATGGAACGTCATCTCGGTGCGCTCGCCGAGTTCGGCCAGGGTCACGGTGACGACCGGGGCCTCGTCGTCGCCGGGCACACCCCACGTGAAGACGAGCCGCTCGGGCTCGACGACCTCGTGGTAGACGCCCGCCGTGGGATACTCCGAGCCGTCGGGCGCGATCATCGTGTAGCGGTAGCGCCCGCCGGGGCGCACGTCGAGCTCGACGCTCTCGCGCGGGGTCACGACGCCGGCGGGGTGCCACCACGCGGCGGCCTCGTCGGGGTCGGTCCACGCGCGCCACATGACCTCGCGGGGTGCGTCGAAGACGCGCGTGATGGTGAACTGCTTCGTTGCGGAGGCGGTCTGCTCAGGCATCCGTCGGTCCCTTCAACTCACGGAGTCGCTCGTCGAGCTGGTCGAAGCGCGCGTTCCACTCGCCGCGATGGCGCTCGACCCAGGCGGATGCCTCGTCGAGCGGCTCGGTGCGGAGGGTGCAGGTGCGCCACTGGGCCGTCGCCGTGCGCTCGATGAGCCCGGCGCGCTCGAGCACCTTGAGGTGCTGCGAGATCGCCGGCCGGCTCATCGCGAAGGGCTCGGCCAGTTCGCCGACGGTCGTCGGGCCGCCGCGGAGTCGCGAGAGGATCTCGCGTCGCGTCGGATCGGCGAGCGCCTGGAACACGAGGCTGAGCTCGTCGGGCCCCTGCTGCATGTAAGCAACTCCTTAATTAATGATTCGCTTACGTTACGTCGACGGCGCGCCCGCGTCAAGAGGAGAATGACGCGATGACCGACGAAGCGAGCGATGTGCGCAACCTGCAGGCGGCCCTCGACTCCTTCTCCGAGCACTGGCAGCCGCACCGCCTCGCGAGCGTGAACGACTACGACGTGAAGGTGTTCAAGGCGCAGGGCGAGTTCACCTGGCACACGCATCCCGACACCGACGAGTTCTTCATGGTCGTCTCGGGCCGGCTCGTCATCCAGTTGCGCGGCGGCGACGTCGAGCTCGGCGCCGGCGACGTCTACGTCGTGCCCAGGGGCGTCGAGCACTGCCCCCGCGCCGACGGCGAGGTCTCGGCGATGCTCATCGAACCGCGCGGCACCGTGAACACCGGCGACACCCCGAGCGAGCACACGGCGCAGCTGCGCGAGCTCGGCTGAGCGGTCGGAATTCCGCCACGATCAGCGCGGCCACCAAGCGCGGATCGCGAGCGCGACGAACGTCGTCTCGAGCAGAACGATCGGGATGATCCGAATGGCGTCGTACGGTGGTCCGAGAACGCTCAGACTCGGGATGGCGATGAGCGTGCAGACGGCGACATTGAACAGGGAACCGGCACGTGTGAACGGCCCGACGCGTTCGCGCCAGCCTGCGGGATGCCACCAGGGATACCCCGACTCACCGTCCGGTCGCACATCGGTCTGCGACCACTCGTCGCCGTCCCACCAGCGAAGGATCCCCGGCGTCTCGGGATCCGGGTGCCACCCCGCCTCTGCTCGTCCTGTTTCGGAGGTCGGGGGTGGTGCATCCAGCGCGAGTAGGTTCACCGGAGCAGTACGGAAATGTCTCGGTGCCAGCTTGAAGTCTGACTCCGACCATGCGCCGCCATCCCACCAGCGCAGCATGTCGGCTGCCTCGGGGTCTGGATACCAACCGGGTGCAGCTGTCGTGCCCTCGGCAGACGACGGTGAGTCAATCATGCAGCGAGTATGCCAGTCCAAGTTCGGTGCGACGCAGACCGGCCGCTGAGGAATCTGGTGAGGATCACAGCACGCGCAGATAGAGGATGCCACCGCCCGCACTTCTGGCGCGCATCGTGCACCTCGACGCCTCGAACGCCGCAGTCTCGCTTGGCCACGAGGCCGGCGATCCCGGTGCTGCCGTCTGACGGAGCGATCACCGTTGTGCTCGCACCACGCCATGCTCGTAGGCGTAGACGACCGCGTGCACGCGATCGCGCAGGCCGAGCTTCATGAGCACCTTCGACACATGGGACTTCACGGTCGACTCGCCCACCCAGAGCCGCCCCGCGATCTCGGCGTTCGAGAGGCCGGCGGCGAGGTGCTCGAGCACCTCTCGTTCGCGATCGGTGAGCGTGTCGAGCTCGATGGAGGTCTCGATACGCTCGCCGGCGCTCGCTACTCGACCACCGGTGGGCTCGCCGACGCTCGTCACTCGACCACTCGAAGCGCCCGCGACGGCCTCGATCACGCGCCGCGTGACATCCGGCGAGAGCAGGGCGTCGCCCCGCGCGACCACCTGCACCGCGTCGATGAGCTGCTCGGGGCTCGAGTTCTTCAGCAGAAACCCGCTCGCCCCGGCCTCGAGGGCGGCGAAGAGGTAGTCCTCGCGATTGAAGGTCGTGAGCACGAGCACGGCGGCAGCGGATGTCTCGTCGGCCGTGATTCGCCGTGTGGCCTCGAGTCCGTCCATGCCGGGCATCTGCACGTCCATGCAGACGACGTCGGGCGAGAGCGCCGCGACGGCCGCGATCGCCTCTTCGCCGTTCGCGGCCTCGCCGACGACCTCGATGCCGTCTTCGGAGTCGAGGATCGTGCGGAACCCGCCGCGCACGAGCGACTGGTCGTCGACCACGAGCACGCTGATGCTCATGCGGGCACCTCCTCGGTGCGCCGCAGCGGGAACTCCGCGCGCACGAGGTAGCCGCCGCGCACCCGAGGCCCGAGCTCGAGCCGCCCGCCGGCTGCGGCGACCCGCTCGCGCATGCCGAGTTGGCCGAGGCGGCGGCCCGAGGCATCCGCATCGCCCGACGTTCGTCGAACCGCGCCGGTGTTCGTCACCTCGACCTCGACCGACTGCTCGGCCCAGCGCACCCTGACCTCGGCGGTCGCTGCGGCGCCCGCGTGCTTGCGCACGTTCGTCAGCGCCTCCTGCGCGACGCGGTAGGCGCTGAGGTCGACGACGGCCGAGACCGGTGCGGCGTCGCCGACGATCGCGAGGGTCGTGGGCAGGCCGCTCGCCGCGCTCTCGGCCACGAGCTCGTCGAGACGGGCGATGCCGCGCGTCGAGGTGCTGGCGGTCGCGGCCAGGTCGTCGTCGAGCACGGTGGATGCCGCGGTCTCGCTGTCGCCCCGCAGGGTGCCGAGCAGCCCGTGCAACTCGTCGACGGCGTCGCGGGCGCTCGACTCGATCGAGGACAGAGCGGTCGCCGCAGCGGCCGGATCCTTCGCGAGCACGCGTCGTGCTGCGCCCGCCTGCACGCCGATCACCGAGACGTGGTGCGCGACGACGTCGTGCAGTTCGCGGGCGATGCGCAGCCGCTCGATCGCGACGGCCTGGGCCCGCGTGCGCTCGCGCTCGGAGGCGAGCTCGGCGGTGCGCTGCTCGAGTTCGGCACGCGACCGCGCCGATCGGTACGCCGTGTCGCCGAAGTACCACGCGCCGCCGAAGTAGAGCAGGTTCGTGAGCACGTTGATGAGGCCGTACGCGAGGTAGGGCGAGAGGGCTCCCTCGCGGGAGAAGTCGGGCAGGTAGTCCTGCACGGCGGAGTAGTGGATGAGACCCCAGAACAGCCACCCGAACATGCCCACGACGATGATGCCGCGCACGATCGTCGCCCGGAGGCGGCTGCGACTCCACGCGCCGACCGTGTAGATCGCGACGAACAGGCAGATGTTGCTGAAGAGTGCGTCACCGACGGGCACGATACCGCCGACGATGAAGGTCGCGGATGCCACGAGCGCCACGATCTCGGGCTGGATGCGGCGTGCTGCGAGCGGGAGGGTCATTGCGGCGACCCAGATCACCGAGCCCCACCAGGGGGTGTCTTCGCCCCATCCGGTGATGCGGTAGAGGGTCACGGTGGCTGCGGTGGCGACGGCGAGCGCGAGGGCGAGCAGCACGTCGTTGCGCAGGGCGCGGCGCCCTGGGCGCGGGCGCACCCACTCGACGCCCTCGACGACGGGCGGTGCGGTCTCGACGGCGGGCGCCGCCTCGACGAGCGCCGCCTCGACGGGCGCTGCCTCGACGGGCGGGGTCGCGGCGGTGGTCATGCCTCAACGCTAGCGAGCGGTCGCGTCGGCCGGATCCGTCGGGCGGCGGAGATCGCGCTGCGGGTCCCTGGGCTCAACTCTCGTCGAGTGCCCGCAGCCGGCCGGCGAGGAACGCCCGCTCCGCCGCGTTGTCGGTGAGGATCTGCGCCTCCTCGTACGCGAGTCGCGCCTCGCCGCGACGCCCGAGACGCCGCAGGGCATCGGCCCGCGCCGCCGCGAGGTAGGGGTAGCGCGCGAGGCGGGGGTCTGATGCGAGCTCGTCGAGTTCTGCGAGCGCGGCGGCCGGGCCCACCGCGAAGCCCAGCGCGATCGCCCGGTTGAGCCGCACCACGGGCGAGACCCAGACCTCGACCAGCAGATCGTAGAGGCCGAGGATCTCGGCCCAGTCCGTCTCCGACCACGACGGGCTCTCGTCGTGCACCGCCGCGATCGCCGCCATCAGCGCGTAGCGGCCGGGCGGTCTGGCCCGCAGCGCCTCGCGCACGAGTGCCGCCCCCTCCGCGATCGCCCGACGGTTCCAGCGCGAGCGGTCCTGGTCCTCCATGAGCAGGAGTTCGCCGTGCTCGTCGACCCTGGCATCGCGGCGTGCATCGGTGAGCACGACGAGGGCGAGCAGCCCCGCGGCATCCGGGTCGTCAGGCAGCAGCAGGCGCAGGAGGCGCGCGAGCTCCTGACCGCGCTCGGCGAGGTCGCGGCGCATGAGGTCGGCACCGAAGGGTGCGGTGTGGCCGGTCGTGTAGACGAGATGCACCACGTCGAGCACGCTCGCGACGCGCGGGGCGAGTTCGTCGGGTGCCGGCACGCGGTAGGGGATGCCGGCCGTCGTGATCTTGTGCTTCGCGCGGGTGATGCGGGCGGCCATCGTAGTCTCTGGCACGAGGAACGCGCGCGCGACATCCGCCGTCGAGAGGCCGCAGACGAGGCGCAGGGTGAGTGCCACGCGCGCCTCGACGGCGAATGCCGGGTGACAGCAGGTGAAGACGAGGGCGAGCCGGTCGTCGGGGATCGACTCGCCGGTGTCGGCGAGTTCGTCGACGGGCGGCGGCTCGGGTTCGACGAGCTTCGGCAGCGCTCGGCGCGCGGTGGCATCGCGGCGATGCAGGTCGAGCGCGCGTCGTCGCGCCGTCGTGGTCAGCCACGCACCAGGATTCGAGGGGATGCCGCGGGCCCCCCAAGTGGCGAGTGCGCCGGCGTACGCGTCCTGCACGGCCTCCTCGGCCGTGTCGATGTCGCCCGCCACCCGGATGGTGGCCGCCAGCACGAACGCCCACTCCCGGCGATGCGCCTCCGCGACCGCGGCGGCGACCTCGGCGGAGGCGGGCGTCGTGCCGGCGGCCGGCCCCATCAGCTGACCATCCGCACCGGCCGCACTTCGACCCCCGCACCGGCCGGCACCTCTGCCGCGATCGTGAGCGCCTCGTCGAGGTCGGCGGCCTCGATCAGGAAGTATCCGCCGATGACCTCCTTCGACTCGGCGAACAAGCCGTCGGTCACGACGACGTTGCCGTCGTGGTCGCGGCGCACGGTGGTGCCGACGGCGGGGGATTCGAGCGCAGCGCCGCCCAGGATCGAGCTCGCGCGGCGCTCGATGAATTCGCGGTAGGCGGGGTTGACCGTCTCGCCCTCCGACTGGGGGGCGGCTTCGTCCTGATAGATCAGGATCAGGTACTTGGACATGTCGACATCCTCTCTCCTGCGGCACCGATTCGTGCCGACACCATACCGACGCGCTCGTCGGCCGGAAATCGACAGGGCGGGCGAATCCGGTTTCCGCTTCGCCGAATTCTCCAGGTGAGCGGATGCTGCGCGCTCGAGTGCGCTCAGCCGGTCGACGCCGCCGCGCGCCGTACGTGACTGCGCGCGTGCTCGACGGCCGGGCCGAGCTCCTCGAAGAGGTGGTTCTGATGCCGGAGCGACGCGATCACGCCGACCCGCGCGGCCAGTCGCATGTGCCGGGTCTGGATGCCCTTGACGAGCACGGTCACCCCGCGTCGTTCGAGCGAGGTGATCAGTTCGGTGACGACCTGCGCACCCGTGGCGTCGAGGATCTGGAGCTGCGACATCCGGATGATGACGACCTCGATGTCGTGGATGTCGCCGACGCGCTCGAGCATGCGCTCGGCGGCGCCGAAGAACAGGGCGCCCTCGAGGCGGAACAGGGCGATGCGGTCGTCGCCCGGTTCGCTCGGCCCCGGCAGTTCCTCGCGGTGCACGCCGCTCGACCGGGCGAGGGCGCGCAGGGCGAAGAACGCCGCTGCGGCGATGCCGATGAGCACGGCGTAGATGAGGTCGAAGCTCACGGTGATGATCGCCGTGACGACGAAGACGATCGCGTCGGCCCGCGTCGACCCGACGACCGTGCGCACGGTCGCGATCGAGATCATGCGGAACGCCGTGACCATCAGCACGCCCGAGAGGGCGGCCAGCGGGATCTCGGCGACGATCGCCGCCCCGAACGAGACGATCACGAGCAGCACCGCGGCGTGCGTGATCGAGGCGAGCCTCGTGCGCCCGCCTGAGCGCACGTTCACGGCGGTGCGGGCGATCGCCCCCGTCGCCGGCATGCCGCCGAAGAAGCCGGCCGCGAGTGACGCGAGGCCCTGGCCGACGAGCTCGCGGTCGGCGTCGTACGGGCCGGTGTCGGAGATCGAGGCCGCGACGCGGGCCGACAGCAGTGACTCGATCGCGGCGAGGGCGGCGACCGCGAAGGCGGGGCCGGCGAGGCCCGCGAGCGTCGCCCAGTCGGCGCTCGGCATCACGGGTGCGGGCAGGCCGACCGGCAGCTGCCCGATCGTGTCGACCGGCAGGCCGAACACGGCCGCAACAACGCTCACGACGATGATCGCGACGATCGAGCCGGGGAATCGGGGGTGGATGCGCGGCGCGACGAGCATGATCGCCGCCACCACGGCGACGATGCCGAGGCTCCACGCGAGCTCGGGCAACGCGGCGGTGGGAATCGCCTCGGCGGCGGCGACCGCGGCGTTCGGGCTCGGGCCGGGGGCGACGCCGAGCGCCGCGGGCACCTGCTGCAGGAAGATGATCACCGCGATGCCGAGCGTGAAGCCCTCGATCACCGGCCACGGGATGTAGCTCACCGCGCGGCCGAGTCGCAAGACGCCGGCGGCGAGCACGATGAGTCCGGCGAACAGGCAGACGACCGCGAGCACGCCCATGCCCTGCGCGGCGATGATCGGGCCGAGCACGACGACCATGGCGCCGGTCGGACCCGACACCTGCACGTTGGAGCCGCCGAACACCGCGGCCACGAACCCGGCGACGATCGCCGTCACGAGCCCCGCCTCGGCGCCCGCGCCCGAGCTCACGCCGAACGCGAGGGCGAGCGGCAACGCGACGATGCCGACCGTCAGGCCGGCGGCCAGGTCACCGCGCCACGTGCGGCGAAGGTCGCGGTAGTCGGATGCCGCGGGCGCGAGCGTGCGCAGGCGGCGCGCGGCCCGGCCCCACCGAGACGAACTCATGACGGCACGCTCACCGGCGGGATCTCGGGCAGCCCGCCCTGCTCGACGAGCTGGCGCTGCGTCGTCTCGAGGATCTCGCCGAGCAGCGCTCGGGCGACGCGTAGCAGATCGGCGACCTGCGGGTACGCCAGCCGGTAGTACACCTGGCTCGCTCGGCGTTCGCCGACGACGAGCCGGTTGCGTCGCAGCACCGCGAGGTGCTGCGACAGGTGGGAGGCCTCGAGCGAGGTCGCGGCGATGAGCTCGGAGACGGACGCCTCGGGCGCGGCCGAGAGCACCTCGAGGATGCGGATGCGGATCGGATGCGCGAGGCCCTTGAAGAGTCCGGCCTTGACCTCGTACAGCGGGCGGTTGGGATCGGAGAGCACGCGACCTCCACGGCTTTGCGGATTGATGAAACCATCATCCCACGGATGTCGCTGCACGGGCGATTCCGATCGTGCTGCTCGTGCGCATGCGGAAGCCCGCGCCGTTCACGCGGCGGTTCTGAACACTCGCGGTCAGCGGGCGGCGGCGGGCGCCCTCAGGCCGCGACCGCGACCCCGAGCACGTCCTCGATCACGCGATCGAGCCCGGCGAGCCCCTCCGATGCCGCGATCTCCGCGCCGATGCGCTCGCTCGCCACGCGATAGCCGGGCTCCGCGAGCACTCGATCGACGGCCGCCCGCACCTGCTCGGGCGACGGCCGGTTGGTGCGCAGGTTCACGCCGACGCCCGACCACTGCACGCGCGCCGAGACCTCGATCTTGTCCTCCGTCATACCGGCGACGACGAGCGGCACGCCGTGCTCGAGCGCGTAGTGCACGCCGCCGTAGCCGCCGTTCGACACCATCACGTCGGTCAGCGGCAGCAGCCGGTCGTAGGGCAGAAACTCTGCGACGCGCACATTGCCGGGCAGCGGATGCCGCAGGCTCGCCGCATCCCGACCGCCCGTGCTGACCACGACGAGGGCGTCGGAGCCCGCGAGCCCCGCGATCGTCGGAGCGATGAGCTCGTCGAAGTCGGTGTTCGCGATCGTGCCCTGGGTGACGTGCACGACCGGCCGTGAGCCGTCGAGCTCGTGCCACCATTCGGGCAGCGGGTGATCGGATGCCACCGTTCGCGAGACCGGCCCCACGAAGCGAATGGATGCCGCGAGCTCGCGCCGCGGGTATTCGAAACCGGGCACGGTGAACTGCACGACCGCGTCGGCGAGGGCCGCCGAGTTCAGGAAGAAGGCCTCGAGCCGCTCGCCCGTGCGTTCGAGCACGAAGTGCTCGGCGGCGCGCTGCACGCCGCCGAAGACGAGGTGCTTCGCGACGATGCCGAGGGCGGCATTGCGGATGCGCCCGGCCATGCCGGGCTTCGGCAGCACCCCGAGGCCGAACGGCGCGGTGTCGACGCTCTCGATGCCGAGCGGGAAGATGCCGAGGTTCACGGTCTTCGGCCGCGCGTACGCCGGGCGCGAGAGCAGCCCGAGCATGCCGAGGAAGAGCCCCTCGAACAGCACGACATCGGTCGAGGCCGCGAGCAGCGCGTCATCGACCGCGCGCAACTGGCTCGCGGCCGGCGCGAGGAAGATCGTCGACATGTCGTAACGGATGCCGTCGGGGCCGGTGCGGCCGACGCGGCCCGGGAAGGCGGTCTCGAGGTCGCGATCGTCGAAGTCGGCGTCGGCCGGCAGCGCGAGGAACTCGGCGCCGGTCTCGCGAACCGCCGAACGGAAACGGGAACCGGTGAGGAACCGCACCCGGTGGCCGCCGATCACGAGATGGCGGGCGACGGCGAGCAGAGGGGCCACGTGGCCGTGCACGGGGGTGCTGGCGATGAGGATGGATGACAAGAGAACTCCAATAGACTTGATGTGCCTTCCAGAGTATTCACTACCCCGATAGGATAGTCAATATGTCCACCCCGATCGACCCGTCCAAGCCTGCGCCCGCGCGCAGCTATCGATCGACCCTCCGTGCCGAGCAGGCGGCGGCGACCCGACGCCGGATCCTCGCCGCGGCCGGCGCGAGTTTCGCCTCGGCCGGATACGCGGGCACCTCGCTCGCGGACATCGCCCACGCGGCATCCGTCTCGGTCGAGACCGTGAAGCTCAACGGCCCCAAGCGAGAACTGCTGCTGGCGTCGTTCGAGCAGGCGTTCGCCGGCGACGAGGGGCACGAAGGCATCAGCGAACGCGAGGTCGGCCGTCGCATCGTGGAGATGCGCGACCCCGACGAGCTGCTCGCCGCCTGGGTGCGGTTCGTCGCCGAGGCGAACGCGCGCGCCGGGCGGCTCTGGCGCAGCCTCGTGAGCGCCGGCACCTCGGACCCGCTCGTGCGCCAGGCATTGGATGCGCAGCAGGTGCGCAGGCACGCCGACTTCCGTGCGGCGATCGATCTCTTCATCGAGCGGGGGATGCTTCGGGCCGACGCCCTGGGCGAAGACGAGCGCGACCGGCTCGCCGACGTGCTCTCCTTCATCGCCTCGCCGGAGGCGTACGAACAGCTGGTCGAGGGAGCCGGCTGGAGTCAGCCAGAGTTCGAGCGCTGGCTGATCGGGGCGGTCACGTCGCTCGTGCTCAACTGAGCCAAGTGGGTATCGTGCGAACGCTTGCCTCAGGGAAGATATCTTCCTATTCTTTTCACCATGGCGCGCAGACGTGAAGGAAGACTCGTCGACCTCGAGGTCGACATCCTCGCCGCAGGCATGGAGCTGCAGGGCGACGTCGGCGAGTTCTACGGCTTCGCGCTGGCCAAGCGCATCGCAGAGCGTACGGATGCCGCTGCGCTCACCGCCCACGGCACGCTCTACAAAGCCCTCGCCCGACTGAGCGAGCGGGGTCTGCTCGAATCCGCCTGGGAGGACGTTGCGATCGGTGCCGCCGAGGGGCGCCCGCGGCGCCGCCTCTATCGCATCACCGGCGCCGGTGAGCTCGCGTACCGCAGCGAGCTCGACGCGCGCCGGGTCACCGAAGCGACGGGCAAGGCGGCCTTCGCATGACCGCGGAGCGCGTCACCGCCGCGCCTCGTGAGCCGGCGGCATCCGCTCGGCTCGTTCACCGCAGCGACCGCGCTGTGCTCGCCTGGGGCCGCTGGTACACCAGCGACCTGCCCGACGAGGTCGCTGCCGACCGACTCGCCGAGCTCGAGTCCGACGTCTTCGAGGAGCGGGCGGCCGCAGCATCCGACCAGGCGCCGGGCGGCGCACGCGGCGCACGCGGCGTCGGGCGCTCCATCATGCTGCGGGCGATCCGCGGGGTTCCGGCCGATCTCGCGTGGCGGTTCGCCCGGCTGCGCGGGGCGGCCCTGACCGCGCCGAACGGCTCGTTTCCGCTCGTGATGCCGGCGCTCGCGCACCTCGCGACCGCGCTGCTGCTCGCCTGGGGCGTGCTCGTCGTCGTGCGCGTGGGGGCGGGTCTCGCCGACGGCTCGTGGTCGGGCGCTTGGGATCTCGTCGCCTCGGGGGTCGTGGGGCTCGGACTCGCACTCATCGGCTCGGCGCTCACGCTCATGCCCCAGGCGCGCTGGCTCGGCGCGCTCTGGCTCGCCGCCGCGAGCTACGTGCTGCTTCGCTACGGCATGTACGCGCTCATCGCCACGAGCACCACGCTCACCGAGTTCTACACCTCGTCGCTCAGCCAGGCGATGCTCATCAATCGCGTGCTGACCGCGGCCGGCGTGCTCTTCTTCGTCGCGATGGCCGCCTGGTGGCTGCCGGCGGCCGAGGGGCTCTGGGCGTCGCGACGCCGACCGTCGACACGACGCCGACCCCTGGGCGACCCCGCATCGCCCCTGCCCGCACCCACCCTGCCCGCACCGGAAGGAATGACCGCATGAACGTGCAACGCATCGCCGCGATCGCCGCGATCTCGGGCGCCGTGCTCGGCGGCGCCTCCATCGTCGCGCTCGGCGCGGCCGCCTACGACGCAGGTCGGCCTTCGGCCGTCGCGTCCTCGGCGAGCGGCGCGGGCGACGCCGGTGACCGCGCCGACGGCGCCGACCCGCGGGCCACCGCCTCGACCACGACCGCCGGTCTCGGCTCGGTCGGGCAGATGCCGGCAGAGCCGGGCACCGGCACCATGGCGGCCGACTACAACCCCTACCTCGACCCGCTGAACGACCAGTACGTGGCCCCCGAGGCGCGGTCGGAGTGGCTCGGCAAGCAGCTCGTCATTCGCGACTGCATGCGCGCGGCGGGCTTCGAGTACCTCGAGTGGCAGTGGTGGCTCGGCGGCAGCCCCCAGCCGAAGGGCCTCGACTTCGAGACCTCGGTGCTCTGGACGCAGGCGCTGTACGGCCCGGATGCGGCGAACCCGAGCGCCGGTTGCGCCGGAGTGGGCAACGCGGCCGAGGCCGAGGCCCGGGCCGCGGGGCATCCGCTCGGTGCATCCGAACCGGCCGCCGACCCGGCGCTGCCGACCGAGCGCCAGAACTGGCTCGACTTCCAGCAGCTCGTGCGCGAATGCATGGCCGAGGCCGGGCACGAGTACCTCTACTGGGAGTGGTGGAACCCGGCGGCGCAGTCGGCTGAGCCCGCCGGGCTCAGCGACGACGAGCGCGCCGCGTGGCGGCTCGCACTCGACGGCAACGCCGGTGGCGGCGCCGCCTACCGCTGGGAGGATGCGGGCTGCTGGGGCCGGGCCGTGCACGAGTCGGGCAACGACAACATGCACTGAGCCGGCACCGTCACGCGCTGAGCAAGAGGTACGGGGCCCAGCGGATGCCGCGGCTCAGGCCTTGGCGCCCTTGACCTTCTCCTTGAGGAAGATGAGGGGCAGCAGCCACGTGCCGAGCGCCGTGATGATCCAGACGGTGAGCGTCGCGAGGATCCAGGTCACCCAGCCGTCGATCGTGATGCCGCCCGGGAAGAGCGACGCGATCAGCAGCGCCACGAACGTCGAGACGAGGCCGATGCCGCCGAGGATCGCCGAGGCGTGCTGCCGGGCGACATTGAAGATGAACGGGCCGAGCACCGCCTGGGCGATCGTGAAGACGAGGATCGCCACGAGGAACCCGCCCCACTCGATGTGGAAGTCGGGGAGGATCCACGACGCGATGAGCAGGCCGAGAGCGGCGGTCACGAGCGAGATGGCCGTGCGGATGAGGAAGCGGATCATGCCGCGAGCGTAGCGCTTCCGTCGACGGAACGTCAGGAGGAGGATGGGCGGGTGAGCGAGCCGATGGCGGTCAATCACGCCGCCCGCCGGGTGCAGGCGGCGTACTTCACGCTGCTGATCGGCAACACGCTCGCCGCTTCGTTCATCTGGGGCGTCAATACGCTGTTCCTGCTCGACGCCGGCCTCTCGAATTTCGAGGCGTTCGCCGCGAACGCCTTCTTCTCGGTGGGCATGGTGATCTTCGAGGTGCCGACGGGGGTCGTCGCCGACACGCTCGGCCGGCGGGTCTCCTACCTGCTCGGCACCGTCACCCTCGCCGTGACGACCGCGCTCTACTACCTGCTGTGGGTCGGGCACTCGCCCTTCTGGATGTGGGCGATCGTCTCGGTGCTGCTCGGGCTCGGGTTCACGTTCTTCTCGGGCGCCGTCGAGGCATGGCTCGTCGACGCGCTCGCCGCGACCGGCTACACCGGCGGGCTCGAGCGGGTCTTCGGGCGCGGACTCGCCGTCTCCGGCGCGGCGATGTTCATCGGATCGATCGCGGGCGGCGTCGTCGCGCAGGCCACGAACCTCGGGGTGCCGTTCCTGATCCGCGCAGGCATCCTCGTCGTCATGTTCGTCGTCGCCGCCATCGTCATGCACGACCTCGGGTTCACACCGGCGGGCCGGGCGCACCCGATCGCGGCGACGAAGGAGGTGTTCAACGCGTCGGTCAAGTACGGGCTCGGGCGGCCGCCCGTGCGTTACGTCATGTTCGCGTCGTTCTTCACGACGGGCGTCGGCTTCTACGTCTTCTACGCGTTGCAGCCCTATCTCGTCGAGCTCTGGGGCGACACCGGCGCCTACTCGATCGCGGGTCTCGCGGCGGCGATCCTGTCGGGTTCGCAGGTCATCGGCGGTCTCGTGGCACCCTGGGTGCGCCGGTGGTTCCGCAAGCGCACGACCACCATCATCTTGAGCCTCGTCGTCTCGAGCCTCGTGCTGCTCGCCCTCGGCGTGACGCGTGACTTCTGGATCGCGCTCGTGCTGCTCGTGCTCTGGGGACTCGTCGACGCGGCCGCCGGCCCCGTGCAGCAGGCGTACCTGAACGACATGATCCCCTCGCAGCAACGCGCGACCGTGCTCTCGTTCGACTCGCTGCTCGGCAGCACGGGCGGCGCCGTCATCCAGCCCGTGCTCGGCCGCTCGGCCGACCTGTGGGGCTACCCCGGCTCGCTCATGCTGAGCGGTGGCATCCAGGCGCTCGCCGTGCCGTTCCTGTGGCTGAGTCGCCGACAGGGCTCGCCGGCGGATGTCGCGACGGGCGAGTCGACCGGTTCGCCCGAGTCGCCCGGCTCACCCGACGAGATCACCGAGCAGGGCCCGCCGATCGGGTGACGCAGCCCTGGTCGGTGCAGAGCAGCAGCCGGCCGGCAGGGTGCCCAATTCGGGGGTCATGTAGCATGGTTCGGACACGCCCGAGCGGCCCGAGCGGTCGTTCCCGAATCGCGGCGGGAGGTGCCCGATGCGGAAGACCGTCATTCTCAGTGCCGCCGTCGCGGCGCTCTTCATCGGCTCGATCTTCGTCGGCGTCGCCGCGGCGACGACGGGTGCGCCCGCCCTCTACGACGCGCGTTCGCCGCGACCCGTTGCGACGGGCGCCGGCGACCTCGTCGTCGAGGCCGGCGGGGCGCAGGGCGACGGCCGGCAGGCCGTGGCCGACGGCGCCGACACCGACGACGCCCCGTTGCCCGGCTCGCCGACATCGCCGAAGGCGAGCCCGGCCCCGACGCCCGGGCCGACCCCCGCACCGAGCCCCACGACGCCGGTGCCCGATCCGATCCCCACGGCCGACGAACAGCAGGCCTGGCTCGGCTTCCAGCAACTCGTGCGCGAGTGCATGGCCGAAGCCGGCCATGAGTACCGCGAGTGGACGTGGTGGACCACCGAGCCGCGCAATCCGAGGTCGACGGCGCCCGCGATGCCCGAGGGCCTCACCGCCGAGGCCGAGGCGGCTTGGCGACTCGCGCTCGAGGGCGACGGCGGCGAGAACGACGGATGCCTCGGCGAGGCCGTGCGCGCCGACCAGGCGAAGCCGGTCGTGCCGCCGAAGGCGCCGGCACCCCCGCCTCCGCCGCCGACCGCGACGCCCGACGCCGGGGCGGCGACGCCCGATGCCGGGACCGCGACGCCCGACGTGCCGGTCGAATAGGGCGAGTTCAGGCAGGCGCGTCGACGCAGGCCGACAGCGCCTCGACGTTCGAGTCAGGCAGACAGGGTCTCGACGCGCCCGTTCAGCCCCGCGGCATCCACGCCCCAGAGCTCGATGACGGATGCCGCGAGCCGGTCTTCGAGGCCGGCGAGCGACTGCACGCGGAAGGTGACCGCAGCGCCGCCCCCGTCCGGACCCTGAGCCCGTCGAGCGGTGTCGAACCCCTGTGCGAGCGAGCGCATCCACGACTCGCTCGCCGCCTTGATCGCCGTGTAGTTCGCACCGCCCGCGGTGGGCCGTTCGACGGTCGTCGACGAGACGATCGCGATGCGGCCGGCGGGGGAGGCGACGAGGTCGTCCCAGAAGGCGCGGCTCACGTAGCGGAGCGCCGTGAACGAGCGCTCGAGCACGCGGTAGTCCTCTTCGGTCTGGCCGGCGATGCCGCCACCGCCACGCCATCCGCCGATGAGGTGCACGACCCCGTCGACGTCGCCGACCCGCGCGTGCACGCGCATCGCGAGCTCGAGCACGTCGTCGCCGTCGGTGAGGTCGGCGCGTTCGCCGATCACGCCCGGCAGCTCGGCTTCGAGGGCCTCGATGCGGCCCTCGTCGCTGCCGACGGCGACCACGCGGGCGCCCGCATCGAGCAGGGCGCGGGCGACCGCCCGGCCGGAGGTGCTCGTCGCTCCCGCGATGAGCACCGTGCGGTTCGCGAGATCGGTCATGTGTGCGCTCTCCTTCGAGTTTCGTCGGTCGAGTAGCGAAGCGTATCGAGACCACGTTACGAGGTCTCGATACGCTCCTTCGTCGCTACTCGACCGGCGAGTGCGCCGTGATGCCGACGGTCGACTCGATGACGGGCTTCATCTTCTTGTCGAGGGCCTCGTAGAACATCGAGAGCGGGAACTCGTCGTCCATCACGAGGTCGGTGTAGCCCTTCGGCGGACCGGCGAGCACCTCGCGCGGCAGCCCCTCGGCCCACACCGACGCCGGGTTCGGCGTCACGACACTCGTCACGAGGTCGTAGGCGGCGAGCCAGTGCACCGTCTTCGGGCGGTCGATCGACTTCCAGTACAGCTCGTCGATCGCATCGCCGAGTTCGACGACCGCGTCGGGCACGGCCGCCCAGTCGAAGCTCAGCGAGACGTCGGTCCAGTCGAGCACGTGCTTCTGGTGCAGCCACGCGAACAGCAGCTGGCCGCCGAGCCCGTCGTAGTTGCGCACGCGCGAGCCCGTGATCGCGAAGCGGAAGATGCGGTCGAAGATCACGGCGTACTGCACGAGCTTGCCGGTCGAGCGCATCTGCTCCTCGACCTCGGTGAGCTCCTCGCCTGCAGCGAGACGCGCGTTCAGTGCCCGCTCGATCTTCACCGACTCGCGGAACGCGGTGAGGTCGCACCGCAGCTCTTCGAGCGAGTAGAGGAAGAACGGCATGCGCTGCTTGATCATGAAGGGGTCGAACGGCAGGTCGCCGCGCATGTGCGTGCGGTCGTGGATGATGTCCCACATCACGAACGTGCGCTCGGCGAGCTCCTGGTCGTCGAGCAGCGCCGCCGCGTCGGCGGGCAGCTCGAGCTTCGTGATGTCGGATGCCGCGCGCACGACCCGGCGGTAGCGTGCCGCTTCGCGGTCTTGGAAGATCGCGCCCCAGGTGAACGGCGGGATCTCGCGCATCGCCACCGTCTCGGGGAAGAGCACCGCCGAGTTCGTGTCGTACCCGGGAGTGAAGTCGACGAGGCGCAGGCTCACGAAGAGCTTGTTGCCGTAGTCGCCGGCCTCGAGCTTCGCGATGAACTCGGGCCAGATCGTCTCGACGATGAGCGCCTCGACGTGCCGGTCGGGCGAGCCGTTCTGCGTGACCATCGGAAAGACCACGAGGTGGCGGATGCCGTCGATGCGGTGCCGCTGCGGCTGGAACTCGACGAGCGAGTCGAGGAAGTCGGGCACGCCGAAGCCCTCGGCCTGCCAGCGACGGAAGTCGACGATCGAGGCCGCGAGGTAGTCGGCCTCGTGCGGGAACCGCGGGGCGAGCGCCTCGATCGACTCGACGATCGCGTCGACGAGACGGGATGCCTCGTCGATCGAATCGGTCCCCGAGTCCGTCGAAGGGGGTACCGAGCCGTCTTTCACCTGCAACGCCTGAAGTGCCGTCGCCGAGTCCCGCAACGTCAGCCACGCGGCATCCGTCTCGACGCCGTCGGCGAGTGCGAGGTCGGCGGCCGTCACGGCGTCCTCGAGAACCTCGGGTTCGCCGATGACGGCGTCGATCGTGGTGTTGCTCGACATGTGAACCTCCGATCCTCGATGAGGGTGCGTTGTGAGTGGTGGCGTTCGGTGCGCGGAGCCGCGCTGCGCGGCGCGATTCGCCGTGCCCTTCAAGGCTACGAGCCGAAGCTCCGCGATTGGTTGTGCTCCGGCGCAGGATTCTTGCATGAGAAGCCGAAGTCGCGGCGAAGATCACCATCCGTCGCCGTGGTCGCCGTCGCGAGGTCGGCGCGGGTGCTGCCACTGAGGCGCGCCGGTGCGTGCACGTGCCGGCACGGAGGCCAGCACCGAACGACGTTCGGTAGATGCACGGATGTCGACGAATGGACCATTCCATAACGTGAGGAATATTCAAATCACGAATGGGAAGGAACCCGATCATGAACACCACGAAGACGGGGGCGGTGGCCGGCGCAGCCGTGGCACTCCTCGTCGTACTCAGTGGCTGCGCCGGCGCACAGGGCCTCGACAGCGAGCCGGGCAGCCGGCAGCAGTCCCAACTGCAGTCTCAACAACAGTTCCTGGAGCAGTCACGACAGGAGGCCGCCGCGATGCGTGCCGAACTGCATGCCCATGATGCCGTCGCATCCGTGCAGTCGGTCGCAGCCGCTGAAGCGGTCCGTTCGGCGAAGCAGGCCGACGCCCGTTCCGCCGACGAACTGCGTCGTCAGCACGACCTCGAGCACGGCGCATCCTCGGAGCGCCTCCGGTGAGGCGCACGACCCATCAGGCCCTGGCGAGCGCCGGGGCCTGATGCATGTGCGCTCAGAGCACCTTCTGCATGTGGATCGCGGCCGTGTCGTAGCCGAGGCCCTCGTAGAGACGGATCGCGGGGTCGTTGTAGCCGAACACGTTCAGGCGAAGGTGCTCGGCGCCGTGCTCGCGAGCGACGTCTTCGGCCATCCGCATCGCCTGGGCGCCGATCCCGCGGCGGCGGTGCGTCTCGTGGATCTCGACGTCGTACACGAACCAGTTCGCCGGGTTGACCATGGGGCCGACCCAGAGCCAGCCGGCGTCCTCGCCATCGGCCACGACCGTGAAGAGCGCGTGCCCGTCGATGAGGCGGCCGTCGGGGAAGTACTGCTCTTCAGAGGCGCGCCGCCCCGCGAGCGCTTCTTCGGGAGTATCGCCGGCGCGCGCTCGCGCCTCTTCGTACGCCGCCATTGCGACGGGCAGCCACGCTGCGGTCTCTGCGTCGGTCTTCGGGCGAAGGGTCACGTCGTCGGTCATCCGCCAATGCTGCCATGGCGCCGACCAACGTCGGAAGGGCGAGCGGATGCCGCGTGGTGGGCGACAATGGACGGATGACGAGAACGGTGCGCGGCGCGAAGGTCCTGGTCACCGGGGCCGCCGGCGGCATGGGACGCATGTACGCCCAGCGGGCAGTGGCCGAGCACGCGGCATCCGTCACCCTGTGGGATCGCGACGCGGCCGCCCTCGCACGCTCCGTCGACGAGCTGGGCGCGATCTCGAAGGGGCGCACCCGCATCCAGTCGTTCGTCGTCGACGTCGGCGACCTCGGGGCGATCGCGAAGACCGCGCAGCGGGTGCGGCGCGAGGTCGGCAACCCCGACGTGCTCATCAACAACGCCGGCATCGTGCGCGGCAACCGCTACTTCTGGAACACCGACAACGGCGACGACACCCGGGCGACGATGCAGGTCAACGCGCTCGCGCCGATGTACATCGCGCGCGAGTTCCTGCCCGGCATGATCTCGAACGCCTACCGTGCGGCCCGCATCGTGAACATCGCTTCGGCCGCCGGCACGCTCGCGAATCCGCGGATGTCGGTCTACGCGGCGTCGAAGGCGGCCCTCATCGGCTGGAGCGACTCGCTTCGTCTCGAGCTCGAGCAGGCCGATCACGGCAACGTGAAGGTGACCACGGTCACGCCGAGCTACATCGCGACCGGCATGTTCGCCGGTGCTCGCGGCCCGCTGCTCGCGCCCGTGCTCGACCCCGAGTACGTCGTCGACCGCGTGTGGCGGGCGATGCTCGAGGGGCGACCCCTGCTCGAACTGCCTCGCAGCGTGCGCCTCTCGCGCGCCCTGCGCGGGCTGCTGCCGACGCGCGTCTTCGACGTGGTGGTGGGCGGCGGCTTCGGCGTCTACCGCTCGATGGACCGCTTCACCGGCCGCCCCTGAAAAGGTTCGAGACGGTGGGTCGCCGTGGAGCCGGCATCCGCTCAGTCGTCGTCGCCCTTGTCACGCTTCTTGTCGTTGCCGTTGTTGTTGCCCGGACCGCGGTTGTCGTTGTCGTCGTCATCGTCGTCGGTCGGCGTCGGCGCCGGGGTGCTCGCGACCTCGGCGGCCTCGAGGTCGGCCTGCACGAGAGCGATCGCCGCGCGGATGTCGGCCGCCTGATCCTCGCCGATCGCACCGGACTCGACGCCCGCGGTCACCTCGTTGTCGAGCAGCGCCAGTGCGGCGATCGCCCCGAGGTGGTCGCCCGACTGGGCGCGCTCGGCGACCCGCACGACCGAGGCGTGCAGGCTCGCGTCGACCGCCTCGGGCGACTGGCTGCAGGCCGCGAGCCCGAGCACGAGCGAGCCGGCGAGGAGGCCGGCACCCAGCGCGGTGCGGGCGGTCAGCGCGCCGCGGCGACGTGCGCGCGTCATCGGGTCACCGCCTCGTCGAGCTGTTCGAGGTGCACGCCGAGCTCGCCGGGCACACTGGGCAGCGGCTCGGCGGGTGCCGTCGGCGGCTCGGTGAGGCTCGCGACCACGGGCGGCACGAGCAGCAGCGCCCCGATCGCGATCACGACGAGCAATCCCACGGCGATCGCCGGGCGCAGCCAGCGCCGCGACCGGGTCGGGGCCGGGTCGAACGCCGAGGCCACCGCACGCGCGGCGACGTCGCCGTCGCTCGCCACGGGGGCGCCGAGCACGACCGTCGCAGCGGTCGCCGGGGCCGCCGCGCCCGCGGTGGTTCCGACGCGCTCGGTCGGCAGCATGAGAGTAGGGGCATCGGATGCCTCGTGCAGCACGGTCGCCGCGGCATCCGTGCCCGTCGGCTTCGTGTCGAGCCGACCGGCGGCCATCGCGACCTCGAGGGCCGAGGGCCGAGCGGATGCCTCGCGGGCGGTCATTCCCCGAAGCAGCTCGACCCACTCGGGGCCGAGCTCGGCGGGGATCTCGGGGTCGCGCACGAGTCGCGCCATCGTCGACTCGGAGGCCGGGCCGGGGAACGCCTGTTGCCTCGTGCGCGCCTCGAGCAGCACGAGTCCGAGCGAGTAGATGTCGGCGGCCGTGCCCGGCGCGTGGCCGCTCACCTGCTCGGGGCTGAGGTAGCCGGGCGTGCCGACGTACGCTCCGGTGCGGGTGAGGCGGGCGTCGTCGATGAGCCGGGCGATGCCGAAGTCGGCGAGCTTCGCGTTCCAGCTGCGGGTCGGCAGATGCGCCGGCGAGAGCAGCACGTTCGCGGGCTTGACGTCGCGGTGCACGATGCCCCGCTCGTGGATCACGTGCAACGCCTCGGCGAGGTCGGCGGCGAGCCCCGCGGCATCCGCTTCGCTGATCGGGCCGAGCCGCAGGGTCTGGCGCAGATCGCGACCGTCGACGAGTTCCATGACGAGGTACTCGCGGTCGATCGCGTCGTCATGTGCGGCGTCGTAGAGGCGCACGAGCGAGTGGTGCTCGACGCTCGCGAGCAGGGCCGTCTCAGAGCGCCGGCGGGCGAGGTCGTCGATGCCAGCGGCCGCTTCGGCGAACACCTTGATGGCGACGGGGCGGCCGAGGCTCAGGTCTTCGCCGCGGTAGACGCTCGCCATGCCGCCGCGGCCGATGAGGTCGCCGAGCCGGTATCGGCCGCCGAGGGTCGCACCCGTGAACGGGCCGTCGACGAGGAGGTCGGGGGAGCTTGTCACGTGTTCGAGGGTATCGCCGCCGGCTGGGAGCGAGCATGGGCTGGGGCTACTCGCCGCCCGCTCAGCAGCAGTCGTCGTGCCCGCCCTCGTGCTCATCCTCGCGCTCGCCCGTCAGCACCGAGACCGGGACCGTGCACGCGTCGCCGCGCCAGGCCTCGATGCCCTCGCGCACGGCGAACGCGGCGATGACGAGGGCGGCGACGGAGTCGGCCCACGCCCAGCCCAGCAGGCTGTTGAGCAGCAGCCCCGCGAGCAGCGCGGCCGAGAGGTAGGCGCAGATCAGCGTCTGCTTCGAGTCGGCGATGGCGGAGGCCGAGCCGAGTTCGCGGCCGGTGCGGCGCTCGAACCACGACAGCAGCGGCATGACGGCGAGACTCACGGCGGCGAGCACGATGCCGACCGTGGAGTGCTCGGGCTCCGAAGCGCCGAGCAGGGCACGGGCCGCATCGATCGTGACGAAGAGCGCGAGGCCGAAGAACGAGACGGCGATGAGACGAAGGGCGCTGCGCTCGCGTCTGTGCGGGTCGGGTGCGGCGAACTGCCAGGCCACCGCGGCGGCCGAGAGCACCTCGACGATGGAGTCGAGCCCGAATCCGATGAGCGCGGCCGACGAGGACGCCGTTCCCGCGGCGAGGGCGATGATCGCCTCGATCACGTTGTACGTGATGGTCGCCGCGACGACGAGCCGGATGCGGCGCACGAGCACGGCGCGACGCTCGGGGGCGAGCGGGGCGGGGGTGACAGCTGCGGTGTCCGTCACGTCGGGCACGACCCTAGAAGATCATCGGCCGGTCGTCGTCGTCATCGCCGATCGCGAGTTCGACGAGCACCGGCACGTGGTCGCTCGGGGCGTCGCCCTTGCGCTCGTTGCGGTGGATCGAGGCATCCGTCACCGCTTCTGCGAACGCGGCCGACCCGAGGATGAAGTCGATGCGCATGCCCTCGTTGCGCGGGAATTTCAGCTGCTTGTAGTCCCAGTAGGTGTAGCCCTCGGGAACGAGCGGCCGCACGACGTCGGCGACACCGGCGTTCTCGAGCGTGAAGAACGCCTGCCGCTCGGCCGGTGAGACGTGCGTGGTCTGCCCGACGACGAGGGCGGGGTCGCCGACATCGCTGTCGAGCGGCGCGATGTTGAAGTCGCCCATGAGCGCGAACGGCACTTCAGGTCGAGCGGATGTCTCGGCGCGCGTGTACTCGGTGAGCGCCGCGAGCCAGTCGAGCTTGTAGGTGTAGTGCGGGTCGTCGAGCGAGCGGCCGTTCGGCACGTAGAGGCTCCACACCCGCACGCCGTCGACGGTCGCGCCGATGGCTCGTGCCTCTTGCGGCTGGTCGGGGCCCTCGAGCCCCTTGAGGAAGCCCGGCATGCCGGGGAACGACGTCTCGACCTCGCCGATCGGCGAGCGGCTCGCGATCGCGACGCCGTTCCACTGGTTCAGCCCGTGGATCGCGACCTCGTAGCCCGCCTCTTCGAACGCCTCGATCGGGAACTGCTCGGGCTTGCACTTGATCTCTTGCATCGCGAGCACGTCGACGTCTTCGCGCACCATCCATTCGACGGTGCGCCCGACGCGGGCGCGGATCGAGTTGACGTTCCAGGTGGCGATGCGCATACGGTCAAGCCTATTCGGGCCTGGTGACACGAACCTGCCCGGTGAGACCAACGGGCGCGGCGGCGCTCACGACCGCTTCGTCGCGAGCCTCGGCACGACGATCCAGAGCGCGGCCGCCGCGACGAGCGCGACCCCGAGGGCGATGAAGCCCGCCGCCCGGTTCAGCGCCAGCTCGAAGATGAACCCGGCGACGCCGACCGCGAGCAGGGTCGACACGAGCAGGTGACCGAGGAGCAGGCGGTTGCCGCGCTGCACGATGCGCTGCTTCTGCTGCCGCCCGAACAACTGCCGGTGCAGGATGACGGGTGCGAAGCCGAGCAGCGTCGCGATGCAGGCGAGCGCCACGAGCACGAGGTAGAGCCATAATTGGTAGCCGTCGAGTTCGAGGAACCGCGGCTGGAACGCCGCCGCGAGCAGGAAGCCCGTCATGATCTGCGTGCCGGTCTGCGTCGCGCGCAGCTCTTGCAGGATGTCGCCCCAGTTGCGATCGAGGCGCTCGATGGGGGTCTCGTCGCGCGCGCCGACCGGGGAGTCGATGCCGTCGGTGGCCATGCCGGGAGGATATCGCAGCGCCGCGTCGGCGGCACCGTGCCGGCAGCGCATCGGCTGCGTTCTGGCGATGCGGCGCCCGATGCTGCGAAGATCGAGGTACGCATGATCCGGGGGGCGACCGTGAAGTTCAGCATCGAAGGCGTCGAGGGCCTGCCCGAGATCGGCAAGGGCGACGACCTCGCCGTGCTCATCGTCGAGGCGACGGCGAGCACGACCGGAAGCGAGCTCGGTGACGGCGACATCCTCGTCATCACCTCGAAGATCGTCTCGAAGGCCGAGGGGCGTGTGATCGCGGCGGCCGACCGCGAGCAGGCCATCACCGACGAGACCGTGCGCGTCGTGGCATCCCGTGCCTTCGAAGGCGGCGTGACCCGCATCGTCGAGAACCGGCAGGGCATCATCGGCGCCGCCGCCGGTGTCGACGCCTCCAACGCGCCCGACGGCACGGTGCTGCTGCTGCCCGTCGACCCCGATGCCTCGGCGCGCGCCCTCGCCACCGGCATCCGTGCGCTCACGGGCGCGCGGGTCGGCGTGCTGCTCTCCGACACCCTCGGGCGGCCGTGGCGCGAGGGCCAGACCGACATCGCGATCGGTGCGGCCGGCGTCGCGGTCTTCGAAGACCTGCGAGGGGCGACGGATGCCTCGGGCAAACCCCTCGCCGTCACGATGCCGTGCGTGGCCGACGAGATCGCCGGTGCCGCCGAACTCGTCAAGGGCAAGGCCTCGGGCGTGCCCGTCGCGGTCGTTCGCGGACTCGGGCACCTCGTCGGCGACCTCGACCTGCCGGGTGCCCGGTCGATCCAGCGGCCGGCCGAGCGCGACCTCTTCCGCGTCGGCGCCGACGAGGCCTATAACGAGGGCTACCGCGACGGCTTCGACGAGTCGCAGGCCGAGGGGCCGCTCGCGGCCGCGGACTGAACCTCCGGGGGTCGAGTAATTTCGGTGGTCGAGTAGCGAAGCGTATCGAGACCCCGCACCCGGTCTCGATACGCTCCTTCGTCGCTACTCGACCCCCGGCCGCGCGAAGATAGAGGCGTGCCAGCACACATCGGTTACGCCGCGATGCTCGAGCGGTTCCCACCCGCAGAGGTGGTCGCGCTCAGCGCGCTCGCCGAGTCGCACGGCTTCACGGGCGTGATGGCGAGCGACCACTTCCAGCCGTGGATCCCCGCGCAGGGCGAGTCCGCGTTCGTGTGGAGCGTGCTCGGCGCGATCGGCGAACGCACGCGCGGCGACTTCGGCCCGGGCGTGACGACGCCGGGGTTCCGCATGCATCCGGCCGTCGTCGCCCAGGCGAGCGCGACGCTCGCGTCGATGCATCCGGGGCGCCACTGGCTCGGCCTCGGCTCGGGCGAGGCGCTGAACGAGCACGTCGTCGGGCCGTACTGGCCCGAGGCGCCCGACCGCATCAACCGCATGTTCGAAGCGGTCGACGTGATCAAGAAGCTCTTCGCCGCTTCGCTCGCCGGGCGCGATGTGCGCCACTCCGGCCAGCACTTCACGCTCGAGTCGACCCGGCTCTGGACGATGCCCGCGGTCGCCCCCCAGATCTTCGTCGCGGCCTCGGGCCCGGTGACGGCCAAGCGCGCCGGTCGCACCGTCGACGGCATGATCACGACGGGTGCGCCGGCCGAGAAGCTCGCGGCACTGCTCACCCGGTTCCGCGAGGGTGCGCGCGAGGTCGGCCGCGATGCCGCCCGCATGCCGAAGGTGCTGCAGCTGCACCTCTCGTGGGCGCCCACCGATGAAGAGGCGATGCGCGGCGCGCTCACCGAGTGGCCGAACGGCGGGCTGCGCATCCCGCGCGGCGACATCCGCTCGCCGTTCGAGTTCGAACAGCTCGCCCGCACCGTGCGCCCCGAGGACTTCGCCGGCCGCATGCTCGTCTCGGCCGACCCCGACGCGCACCGCGCCGAAATCCAGCGCCACCTCGACCTCGGCTTCGACCGCATCTACCTGCACAACGCGTGCCGCGATCAGGCCGCGTTCCTCGAGGTCTTCGGTCGCGACGTGCTGCCGGGGCTCCGCGCGTGACCGGGGGCCAGAGCGTGACGAGACCGGTGGATGCCGCGTGGCCGATCGCGTCGTGGACCCTCGTGATCCCCGTGAAGGCGCCGGCCGGCGCGAAGACCCGGCTCGCCGCTGCGGTGCCGCCGGCCGAGCGGGAGGAGCTCGCGCTGGCGTTCGCGCTCGACACGATCGCCGCCGCGCTCGCGGCACGGTCGGTGGCGCGCGTCGTCGTGGTCGGCGACGATCCGTCGCTCGCGGGCGAGGCCGAGTTCCTGCCCGAGCCGGCGGGCGGGCCGCGCGGGTTGACGCGGGCGATCGAGTTCGGCCTCGAACACGTTCGTTCCCTGAGCCTGTCGAAGGGAAGTACGCCGAGCCCCCTTCGACAGGCTCAGGGAACGAACATCGGCGTGCTGCTGGGCGACCTGCCCGCCGTGAAGCCCGAGGAACTCGATGCCGCGCTCGACGCCGCCACGCGGCATCCGCTCGCCTTCGTTCGCGACGCCGACGGCACCGGCACGACCCTCGCGACCGCTGCTGCGGGCACTGAACTGCGGCCGCACTTCGGCGCCGACTCGGCCGCCCGGCACGTCGCAGCGGGGTTCGTCGAGCTCGAGGCGTCTGCGGGCCTCAGGCGCGACGTCGACACGATCGAGGCGCTCGCCGATGCCCTCGCGCTCGGCGTCGGGCGCAACACCCGCGCGGTCGTCGCCGATCATGCGAGGATCGACCCATGACGCTCACCCTCGGATACAAGGCCTCAGCCGAGCAGTTCGCCCCGCGCGAGCTCGTCGAGATCGCGGTCGCGGCAGAAGGCAACGGCTTCGAGTCGGTGTTCACGAGCGACCACTTCCAGCCCTGGCGGCACGACGGGGGGCACGCGCCGTTCTCGCTCGCGTGGATGGCCGCTGTCGGCGAGCGCACCTCGAGCATCCGCATCGGTACGAGCGTCATGACGCCGACGTTCCGCTACAACCCGGCGGTGCTCGCGCAGGCGTTCGCGAGCCTCGGCTGCCTCTACCCTGGGCGCATCATCGCGGGCTTCGGCACGGGCGAGGCGCTCAACGAGATCGCGACCGGTTTCCGCGGGGCGGGCGAACAGGACTGGCCCGAGTTCCGCGAGCGCTTCGCGCGGCTGCGTGAGGCGGTGCGGCTCATGCGTGCGCTCTGGACGGACGACGAGCAGGTCACGTTCGAGGGCGAGTACTACTCGACGCACGATGCGTCGATCTACGACCGGCCGGATGCCCCGGTGCCCGTGTACATCGCCGCGGGCGGGCCGACCGTCGCGAAGTACGCGGGGCGCGCGGGCGACGGGTTCATCTGCACCTCGGGCAAGGGCATGGAGCTCTACACCGAGCAGCTCGTCCCGGCGGTGAAAGAGGGGCTCGCCCTTCGACAGGCTCAGGGACCAGGTGCTGTCGATTTCGACGACCTCGACCGGATGATCGAGATCAAACTCTCGTACGACACCGACCCGACCGCAGCGCTCGAGAACACCCGGTTCTGGTCGCCGCTCTCGCTCACTGCAGAGCAGAAGCACGACATCACCGACCCCGTCGAGATGGAGCGGGCCGCCGACGCGCTGCCGATCGAGCAGATCGCCAAGCGCTGGATCGTCGGCAGCGACCCCGACGAGGTCGTGGCCGGGGTCAAGCGCTACGTCGACGCGGGGTTCAACCACCTTGTCTTCCACGCGCCCGGTCACGACCAGGCCCGGTTCCAAGAACTCTTCGCGCGCGACCTCGCGCCGCGGCTGCGCGCGCTCTGAACCGGTGGCCGACGTGCATCCCGAACTCCCGGTCGACCTCGGGCCCGAGTTGCAGTTGCGTCGCGCGACGCGCGGCGATCTCGACGCGATCCTCGACCTGCTCGCAGACGATCCGGTCAGCGCCGGGCGGGGCGACCGCAACCGGCCCGAAGACCGGTCGGCCTACGAGCAGGCGTTCGCGGCGATCGATCGCGACCCGGCACAGCTGCTGCTCGTCGCCGAATCCGCCGCCAACGGCGTCGTCGGCACGATGCAGCTCACGCTCATCCCGGGTCTGGCGCGACGCGGCGCGATGCGACTGCAGATCGAGGCCGTTCGTGTGCGCAGCGACCGGCGCTCGGCCGGCATCGGTGGCCGGATGATCCGTTGGGCGATGGAGGTCGCGCCCGGCATGGGCGCTGCGCTCGTGCAGTTGACCTCCGACGCCGCCCGCGACGATGCGCACCGGTTCTACGATCGCCTCGGTTTCACGGCCTCCCACGTCGGCTTCAAGTACGCGCCGCCCTCGGAGCTCGTCAGCGCACTGGGCGGGCCCCCGCTGATCGAGTAGGCCCGCCAGGGCCGTATCGAGATCCCGCAACGGGTCTCGATGCGCTCCTTCGTCGCTACTCGACCAGCGGCTCGACCACCAGCCCCGTGCCGCCGCCGCGCCGCACGGGTTCGGCGACCGCCGTCATGAGGCCGTCGGCGCCGACCTCGATCGCGGCCACCGCGCCGATCTCGGCCGGTGAGCCGAATCGGTGGCCGTACGGAGTGAGCTCGGCGGCGTAGGCGTCGAGGAACGCCTGCTCGGCCGAGACGTTCACCGTGTTGCGTTGCGACGCACGCGGCGCCGCGACCGCCTCGGGCAGGCTCATGCCGAGGTCGATGCGGTTCACGAGCACCTGCGCCACGGTCGTGATGATCGTCGAGCCGCCGGGCGAGCCGACCACGTAGCGCACGTCGCCGCCGTCGAGCACGATGGTCGGCGACATCGACGAGCGCGGGCGCTTGCCGGGTTCGACCGTGTTCGGGTCGGCGGGGTTCGGCACGAAGTTGAAGTCGGTGAGCTCGTTGTTCAGCAGGAATCCGCGCCCGGGCACGGTCATGCCCGAGCCGCCCGTCTGCTCGATCGTGAGGGTGTATGCGACCGCGTTGCCCCACCGGTCGACGACGGAGAGATGCGTCGTCGAGATGTTCTCGGTGTCGACGGGATCGGCGAGGGCTGTCGTCTCACAGCCCGCTGCGTCGAGCGGTGCAGGTGCGACGGGCTTGACCGATGCGGCATCCGGATCGATCACGCAGGCCCGTGCGTCGGCGAAGTCCTGACTCAGCAGGGTCTCGGTCGGCACGTCCACGAAGGCCGGGTCGCCGACGTAGGCGTTGCGGTCGGCGAAGGCGTGCGCCGTGGCCTCGAGGTAGAGGTGCAGGGCCTGCGGCGCCGACTCGGCGGCGAGGTCGTAGTTCTCGAGGATGTTGAGCGATTCGCCGACCGTCGTGCCGCCCGACGACGACGGCGCCATGCCGTAGATGTCGAGCCCGCGGTACTGCATGTGGGTCGGGGCCTGCTCGAGCACGGTGTAGTCGGCGAGGTCGTCGGCCGTCAGGTGGCCGGGGAACGCGGGCAGCGTGGCGGCCGCATCGGTCTGCGGGTCTTGCACGATGGCGGCGATCTCATCGGCGAGCGCGCCTTCGTAGAAGACGTCGGTGCCATGCACCGCGATCTCGCGGAGCGTCTTGGCCAGATCGGGGTTCGTGAACGTCGACCCGACGACGGGCGGGGCGCCGTTCGGCAGGAACAGCTCGGCCGTGGCTGGGAACGCCGCGAACCGCGCCTGGTTGGCAGCCGTCTGCTGGGCGAACGTCTCGTCGACCCGGAACCCGCGCGTCGCGAGCAGGATCGACGGCTTCAGCATCTCGTGCAGCGACTCGGTGCCGAACCGGTCGAGCGCCGCCTCCCAGGTCGCGAGCGTGCCGGGCACGCCGACCGACAGGCCCGACGACACGGCCGCGCCGAAGGGATACGGCTGGCCCGTGGCCGGGTCGATGAACGCATCGGTCGGCATGGCCGCGGGCGCGGTCTCGCGCCCGTCGATCGTGGTGACCTCGCCGGTCGCCGCGTCGAAGTACACGAGGTAGCCGCCGCCGCCGATGCCGGCGCTGTAGGGCTCGGTCACCCCGAGCGCCGCGGCCGTCGCGACCGCAGCGTCGACGGCGTTGCCGCCCTTGCGCAGCACTTCGAGGCCGGCGGCGCTCGCTTCGGCATCGACGGATGACACGGCGCCGCCGTAGCCCGTCGAGGTCGACGGTGCCGGCGGGGCCGGGCGCCCGGCGGCCGACGCTGGTGCCGCGAGCGCGACGCCGGTGACGGCCAGCGCGGCGCCGACGGCGAGGCTCAGGGCGCGGAACGCGGTGCGGTGAGTGACGTTGACCATGACAACCCCCAGAATTGGGCACATCGATGACGTTGCCCCACACCGTAGCCCCCGGGGCGGCCGGCTCGCAATGGTGGTCGGGTGCCCGAAGCCCCATGATCCTGTGCGTTCACCGCCGATCGATGACGGATGCCGCGCCGCGGCGTAGCCTGAATACATGCGCACCCCGGCCACGGGGCCATCCCGCAGGTTCAGCCGCTGGATCCCCGCCATCGCCGCGCCGATCGCGATCGGCATCGGTGTCGTGCTCGTGCCGATGCAGGCGAATGCCGCGGTCGACCTGCCCGACCTCACGCCCGAGCAGCTGCTCGAGCTCGCAGCATCCAGCGATGTCGACGCCCTGTCGGGAACGATCGAGCAGAGCTCCGAGCTCGGGCTCCCCGACCTCTCCGGGCTGACGGGTGCGATGGGCGGCCCGGGAGACGAAATCACCGGCGACGCGGCATCCGCCACCGATCTCGCAGATCTCATCTCGCTCGCGACGGGAACGCACACCGCCCGCCTCTACCTCGACGGGTCGAACGCGCGGCTGCAGGTGCTCGATCCGCTCGCCGAACGCAACGTCTACCTCTCGCCCGACGGCGCCTGGGTCTACGACTCCGCCGAGCGGGCTGCGACCCACGTCACGGTCGATCGCGCAGCGCTCGATGCCCTGAAGAACGAGGTGAAGGCCGAGGCCGAGACTCACGCCGACGAGGCGCGCGCTCGACTCGAGGCCGAGCTCGGCACCCCGCTCCCGACTCCCGACGAGGTGCTCGACCGGGCGCTCGCGACGCTCGACGAGACCACGGAGGTCTCCGTCGGCACCGATGCGCGCGTCGCCGGTCGCGAGGTCTACGAACTCGTGCTGCAGCCGCGCGATGCCGAGACGCTCGTCGGTGAGATCACGGTCGCGATCGATGGCGAGACGGGCGTCGCGCTCGCGGCATCCGTCACCGCGCGCGGCGCCGCCGAGCCGGCGTTCAGCGTCGCATTCACCGAGGTCTCGTTCGAGGCTCCGGATGCCTCGGTGTTCGCGTTCACCCCGCCCGAGGGCACTGCGGTGACCGAACACGAGGTGCCGATCCCGACGCTCGCCGAACTCGAGCAGCTGCAGGCCGAGCGCGCCGCGGGTACGGGCGAGGCGAGCGAGCGGATGCCGCAGCCCATCGTGCACGGCGACGGCTGGTCGACCGTGGTCGAACTTCCGGTCGGCGCGGGCGGCGCGGGCGCAGCGGTCGGCGCGGGCGGCGAGACATCCGCGATGCTCGGCACGCTCACGCAGCCCGTCGACGGCGGCCGCCTTCTGCAGACCTCGCTCGTGACCGTGCTGCTGACCGATGACGGGCGCGTGCTCGCGGGCGCCGTGACGGCCGACCGCCTGCTCGACGTCGCGAACGGCCGCTGAGGCGCCGCGCGTGCCCGACCTCGCGATCGAGACGCACGGCCTCAGCAAGCGCTTCCGTTCGCAACTCGCCGTCGACGGCCTCGACCTCGCGGTGCCGCGGGGCGCCGTGTTCGGCTTCCTCGGGCCGAACGGCTCGGGCAAGACCACGACGATCCGGATGCTCCTCGGCCTCGTCGCGGCGACCGCGGGCGACGCGCGCGTGCTGGGCACCGACATGCCGCGGCACGTCGATGCGGTGCTGCCGCGCGTGGGGGCGCTCGTGGAGGGACCGGCGTTCTCGCCGTATCTCTCGGGCGAGGCGAACCTGCGACGCTTCGATGCCGCCGACCGCCGCGCGCCGCGGGGCAGTCGCGCAGCCCGGGTCGCCGACGCGCTCGACCGCGTCGGGCTCTCGCACGCCGCCCGCAAGAAGGTGCACGCCTACTCGCTCGGCATGAAGCAGCGCCTCGGCCTCGCGAACGCGCTGCTCATGCCGCGCGAGCTGCTCGTGCTCGACGAGCCGACGAACGGCCTCGACCCGCAGGGCACGCGCGAGGTGCGCGCGCTCATCCGTTCGCTCGCCGGCGACGGCACGACCGTGTTCGTCTCGAGCCACCTGCTCGCCGAGGTCGAGCAGGTCTGCACCCACGTCGGTGTCATGCGTGCCGGGCGACTCGTGGCGCAGGGCACCCTCGACGAGTTCCGCGGTGAGAGCGACGCGCGCGTGCTCGTGCGCACGCCCGATGGGGCGGCCGCTCGACGGGTGCTGCAGCAGCTCGGCCTGCGCGTCGACGGCGAGCTCGACGGCGAGCTCGACGGTTCCGCCGTCGCTGCTCGCTTCGCTGTATCGGATCCCGCGCCCGAGGCGGTCGTCGCGGCGCTCGTCGCCGACGGGGTGCGGGTGCGCGGCTTCGAGGTCGTGCACGCGAGCCTCGAGCAGCGGTTCGTCGAACTCACGGGCGAGGGATTCGATGTCGTCGAATGAGGGCGAAGCGCCCGCCTCCGTGGGTCGAGCAGGCCGCGAAGCAGCCGTATCGAGACCCGCTGCAGCGGCCGGCGGCACCCTCTCCCTGCTCGGCTCGGAGCTGCTCACCCTCTTCCGTCGGCGCCGCACCTGGGCGCTGCTCGCGGCCCTCGCGCTCATCCCGATCCTGATCGGCGTCGCGCTCCGCATCGCCGGCGACGCGCCGAGCGGGCGCGGGCCGGCGTTCCTCGACCAGATCACCAACAACGGGCTGTTCGTCGGCGTCACGGCGATCCTCGTCGCGACCCCGCTCTTCCTTCCGCTCACGATCGGCGTCGTCGCGGGCGACACCATCGCCGGCGAGGCGAGCCACGGCACGCTGCGCTACCTGCTCATCGCGCCGGCCGGGCGCATCCGCCTGCTCGTCGTCAAGTACCTCGCCGCCGCAGCCTTCTGCGCGGCCGCGGCGCTCACCGTCGTCGTGGTCGGCACACTCGTCGGCTGGGCGCTGTTCCCGATCGGACCGGTGACGCTGCTCTCGGGCACGTCGGTCAGCGTCGGCGCGGCGCTCCTGCGCTTCCTCGCGATCGCCGCATACGTGACGGTGTCGCTCCTCGGCATGTCGGCGATCGGGCTGTTCCTCTCCACGCTCACGACGGTGCCGGTCGGCGCGATGGCGGCGACGGCGATCCTCGCGGTCGTGTCGCAGATCATGGATGCACTGCCGCAACTCGAGGCGCTGCATCCGTGGCTCTTCACGCACTACTGGCTCGGCTTCGGCGACCTGCTGCGCGACCCCGCCGTGTGGAGCTCGTTCGCCGACAATGTCCTGCTGCAGGCCGGCTACCTCGTGGTGTTCGGCGCGCTGGCCGTCAGCCGCTTCCTCACGAAGGACGTGCTGTCGTGACGGCTCGCGCGGTCAGCGCAACCCGGGCCGGTTGACGCTCGGCGGCAGCGCGCAGTAGTCGTAGTAGAAGCGCTTCGGCGCTGCCGGGTCGGTGATATCCACGACGACGGATGCCCCGGAGTGCGGCAGCTCGTCGCCCGCGAGCAGCCACAGCGAGAAGTGCCAAATGCCGCGAGCGCCGTCGTCGAGCAGGTGCCGACCGTCGACGACGAGCACGGCGTCGTCGAATGCGGCACCGGATGCCTCGGGCATGGTGCCCGACCGGAACGGCTCGACGACCCTGGCGCGGAGCGTCGCCTCGTCGTCATCTCCGATGGAAGCGCGCACGGCGGTCTGGCCGTGCGCGACGAGCGACCTCGCGAGGTCATCGGCGAAGCGCTCAGCATCGGCCGTCGCCGCCGCGCCGACCGCGATGAGCCGTCGGCCGCGCGGCGCATTGTGCAGGAACTCGTCGACGATGCCCTCGAGGAGTTCGTCTCTGGGCTGCGCCTCATACGCCGCTCGCGTCATGCCCTCAGGTTACGCGTTGGAGCAGTATGTGCGGGGAGTTCGTGGCATGGCGGCCGCAGCAGTCGTGCCCCCTCCCGGATATCCCTGCATGGGCATCATGCGACCGTCGGCCACTATGCTCGCGGCATGATCATCCTGGTTCTCGGATTCGGCGTGCTCGTCATCCTCGGCGGCAGCAGCATCATCGGCGCACTGCGCCGGATCGCAGACGCCACCGAACAGATCGCGCGCAACAGTCGCGTGCAGGTCGAGGCAGTCGAGGGGCAGTCGCCGAATTCCTGAGTCGAGCCGTCACCGGGGTGCGTCGAGCGCGACCTCTTGGGCACGTGGAGCTGAGACCCCCGAGTAGGCGATGAGCGGCCGCCCGGTCGACGGGTGCGCGAGCACCTCGGCCTCGACGCCCCAGACCTCGCGGATGAGCCCGGGCTCGAGCACCTCGGCCGGCACACCTGCGGCGACGACCCGGCCCCCGTCGAGCACGATCACGTGATCGGCGTACGACGCCGCGAGCCCGAGGTCGTGCAGCGCCGCGAGCACCGTGCGCCCCGACCCGGCGAGGGCGCGCAGCAGCTCGAGGCTCGTGAGCTGCGCCCGCACGTCGAGGTGATTGGTCGGCTCGTCGAGCAGCAGCAGCTCGGGCTCCTGTGCGAGCGCACGAGCGAGGTTGACCCGCTGCCGCTCGCCGCCCGAGAGTGTCGAGTACTCGCGCGTCGCGAGGGGCTCCAGCCCGAGTGCCGCGAGCGACTCGGCGACGACGGCGTGGTCGCGCTCGCCGAGGCCCGACCAGGGCCCGAGGTGCGGGGTGCGGCCGAGCGCGACGACCTCGTGCACCCGCAGTTCGGGGGAGTCGTGCGTCTGCTGCTCGGCGAGGGCGATGCGGCGCGCCCGATCGCGTCGGCGCAGGGCGGCGAGGTCGCTGCCGGCGAACGCGAGCGCACCGGCATCCGCTCGTTCGATGCCGGCGATGAGATGCAGCAGCGTCGACTTGCCGGCGCCGTTGGGGCCGAGCAGCGCGCCGAGGGAGCCGGCGGGAACGGTGACGTCGATGTCGTCGACGATGAGGCGACCGGTGCGCGAGAAACGCACGCGTGAGAGATCGAGGCCGTCGGTCACGAGACCCTCCGTCGCATGAGCAGCAGGGCGAAGACCGGTCCGCCGACGAGCGCCGTGATGATGCCGACCGGCAGTTCGCGGGGGTCGAAGAGCGTGCGCGCCGCGGTGTCTGCCCAGATCAGGAACAGCGCGCCGGCGAGCGCCGACAGCGGCAGCAGCGCGCGGTGGCGCGAACCGACGAGCAGGCGCACGCCGTGCGGCAGAATCAGGCCGACGAATCCGATCGACCCGCTCACGGCGACGAGGGCGCCGGTGAGCAGGGCGGTGCCGCCGAGCAGCAGCACCCGGCTGCGGCCGACATTCACACCCAGAGCGGATGCCGCGGCGTCACCGAACGCGAAGGCGTCGAGCGTGCGGGCGCTCGCGACGAGCGGTGTGCCGATGGACACGAGCGCCCCGCCCGCGATCGCGACCGAGACCCAGTCGGTGCCGGCGAGCGAGCCGAGCAGCCAGTTGAGGATCTCGCGGTAGCTGTCGCCCGTGGCGCTCCAGAAGATGACGAGGCTCGTGATGGCACCGAACATCGCCGAGACGGCGAGGCCGGCGAGCACGGTGCGGGTGGGGGAGAGGCCGCCGGCGGCGCCTCCGGGGCCGGCGCCGCCTCGCCCGGCAGTACTCGCGAGGGCGAGCGTCGCGATGAGGGCGGCGAGGGCGCCGGCGAAGGCTGCGAGGGGCAGCAGCAGCCCGACGCCGAGCACGATCACGATCACCGCGCCGACGGATGCGCCCGACGAGAGGCCGAGCAGGTAGGGGTCGGCGAGGGGGTTGCGCGTGAGCGCCTGCATGACCGCGCCGCAGAGCGCGAGGCCGGCGCCGACCGCGGCGGCGGTGAGCACGCGGGGCATCCGCAGCTCCCAGACGATGCCGTCGCGGAGGGGGCTCAGCGTCGGCTCGCCGATGCCGAGGTGGGCGGCGACACTCGCGACGACGTCGGCGGGGGCGAGCCCGGCCGGGCCGATAGTGACGGCCGCGACGACGGATGCCGCGAGGGCTGCGCCGAGCGCGAGCGCCCACGGCCAGACGCGGCTGCGCCGACCCGTAGGTCGAGTAGGGCGCTCAGCGCCCGTATCGAGACCGGGTGACCCGCTGTTCGGTGCGGGGGTCTCGATACGCTCGCTGGCGCTCGCTACTCGACCACCGTGCGTGAGCTCGCTGGCGCTCGCTACTCGACCACCGTGCGTGAGCTCGCTGGCGCTCGCTACTCGACCACCGGGGGTGCGTGTCATCAGCCGAGCGACCCGAGTTGCTCGACGAGCGACGCGACCGCGCCGACGTTGCGCACGCCCGCCTCGGTCGCCGGGAAGTCGACCACGAGATACCGCTTCGCCTGCACGGCGGGCAGCGCCGCGGTCGCCGCGTTCGACTCGAGGTGCGCGATCTTCTGCTCGGCGGTGTTCCAGGCGGCGTCGACGAGCACGATGACGTCGGGGTTCGCGGCGACGATCGCCTCCCAGCCCATCGAGGTCCACGTGTCCTCGACATCGCCCGCGATGTTCTCGAGGCCCGCGGCCTGCATGATCATCTGCGGCGCGCCGATGCCCGCGCCGACGAACGGCGTCTCGTCGCCCGAGCTGTACCAGAGTGCCGTGAGCCCCTCGGTGTTCGGCTCGATCGCCCCGAGCTCGGCCTGCTGCGACGCGACGAGGTCGGCCGCGGCATCCGGAACGCCGAAGATGTCGCCGGCCTCTGCGAACTCGCGGAAGACCTCGTCGAAGGTGAGCGGATTCGGCATGTAGCCCTCGCCCTTGCACGCCGCCGGTGCCACGTAGCTCGCGACGCCGAGCTTCGCGAGCGTCTCGCGGTCGCCCGCGCCCTCGGCCGAGAGGTTCGACTCCCAGCCGGCGAAGACGAGGTCGGGCTCCGCCGCGAGCGTCGCCTCTTGCGACGGCACCTTGTCTGAAAGCACGTCGATGCCCGACGCGGCGTCTGCGTACGCCTCGGGCACGGGCCCGTCGCTGAACGCCGACCCGATGACGCGGTCTTCGAGGCCGAGCGCGAGCAGCAGTTCGAGGGTCGACGACTTGATCGCCACGACGCGCTCGGGCGCCGAGTCGAAGGTGACCTCGGTGCCGCAGTTGTCGATCGTGAGCGGGTACGCCGCGTTCGCGGTGTCGGATGCCGCGGGGTCGCCGCCAGGGCTCGCGGCCACGGTGCTCGCGCAGCCCGCGAGCAGCAGGGTCGCGACGGCGGGGGCGGCGAGGCCCGACGCGAGACGGGCGTGGAACGGGCGGCGAGAACGACGAACGGGCATGAGGCCTCCGGGAGTGCGTGCGAAACGAATCCGACGAGGTCGGTGACACACGGCCCAATCCCGGGCCATCGCGACCGGTGAAATCCCACCGGCGGTCGCTCACATCCTACGTCCGCGAGCGGCTCCATGGAACGATGGCCGGAGTGGAGAGGGAGGAACTCGCTGCTGCTGGCCGGACTCGTCGCGGTGCACGAAGTTGAGCAGTTCGCCGCGATTCTCGACGACCCATTCGGCGGCGGTCATCCCCTCGCGGGACGCCTCGCCGACGCTCTCGACCACCTCGACAGGCTACGCCCGATCGAGGGGATCGACCACCGCTCGCGTCAGCGCCGAGCGACCGCGAGGTCGATGGCCGCGCCGGCGAGAGCGGCCGAGGTGTCGAGGTCGTGCATCCAGAGCGGGGCGGATGCCGCGTCGAGCCCTGCCTCTTCGAGCGACGCGAGCGCCGCGGCATCCGCTTCGTCGACGAGCCAGGCGTCGAGCAGGCCACCGGCCGACCGCGCGCCGTAGTGTCGGCCGACCGCTTCGGCGCTCGTCTCGACGCCGATCGCGGCGAGGCACGCGTCGGCCATGCCGCGCACGACCTTGCCCCCGATGATCGGCGAGACGCCGACGACGGGGGCCGAGGTCTCGGCGAGCGCCTCGCGGATTCCGGGTACGGCGAGGATCGTGCCGATCGAGACGACGGGGTTCGACGGGGCGATGAGCACGACGTCGGCCCCGAGGATCGCCTCGATGACGCCGGGTGCCGGGCGAGCCCGCTCGATATTCCGCTGACGGAATGCGATCGCGGGCAGGGTTGCGCGGTAGCGGGTCCACCACTCCTGGAAGTGCATCTCGCGCTCGCCGCCGAGCTCGTCGGGGTCGGCCACGAGCACGTGCGTGTCGACCTCGGTGTCGGTCGCAGGGATCAGATGCACGCCGAGCGGCCAGCGCTGCTGCAGACGATGCGCCACCTCGCTCGGCGTAGCGCCCTCGCGGAGCCACGCCGTGCGCGCGAGATGCGTGCCGAGATCGAGGTCGCCGAGGGTGAACCACGGCCAGCCGACGCCCCACTCTCGAAGCTCGGCCGAGACGCGCTCGGTCTCGCCCGCACGACCCCAGCCGCGCTCGGTGTCGTTGACGCCCGCGAGCGAGTAGAGCAGCGAGTCGAAGTCGGGCATGAGTCGCAGGCCGGCGAGCCAGAGGTCGTCGCCGGTGTTCACGACGACGGTGACGGATGCCTCGGTGCCCACGTCGGCGCGGTGCCCTGAGCCTGTCGAAGGGTCGGGCCGGCGCCGCGCGCACTCCTCGCGCACACCGCGCACGAAGCGCGAGCCTCCGACTCCGCCAGCGAGCACCGTGATCTGCACCCGCCAAGCCTAGGCGGCGGCCTCGGGGGCGCGTACCGGGATCTCATCGATCGAGCGATACACCGGGATGCCGCGTGCCTCCGCGATGCGCACGTCCTGGTCGGCGCCGTGGGAGGCTCCGGGCAGACGCAGCACGGCGTCGCAGTGCTGCAACAGGCGGTGGGCGGTGGTGTACATGACGTCGCCGTCGGGCGCCCCGGGCAGCGCGGCATCCGTCGAGGCCGCCCGCAGGATCGGCAGCGCGACCCACTCGCCGATCATCGGCACGTGGCCGCGTTCGTAGATCGGCCACGACGCCTCTTCGAGGCGCTCGAGGTTGCGGGCGATGCGGGCGGGGTCGCCGTCGGTGCCCGATCGGTAGGGGCCGGCGATGAGGATGAGCAGTGGTTTCGACATGTCGGCCACCATAACGTGCAAGAATGTACAAAAACAAGGAGGAACGTGCATGCTCGCCGCGCAACGCCGTGAACTGCTGCTCGAGCTGCTGCAGCGCGACGGCCGAATCGTGGCCGCCGATGCCGCGGCCGATCTGGGCATCTCCGAGGACACCATTCGCCGTGACCTCCGCGAGCTCGCGGCTGCAGGCCTGTGCCAGCGGGTCTACGGCGGTGCGCTGCCCGCGTCGCCCGCCGTCGAGCCCTATGAGGCGCGCACGCGCATCGCGCCCGAGAGCAAGCACCGCATCGCCGCCGCCGCCGCGAACCTCGTCGAACCCGGCTCGACCGTGCTGCTCGACGGCGGCACGAGCACGCTCGCCCTCGTGGGCGCGCTGCCGCGCTCGCTGCACGCGACGGTCATCACGCACAGCCCGACGATCGCCGTGGCGCTCGGCGAGCACGAGAACATCGAGCTGCAGCTCATCGGCGGCCGGGTCTACCGGCACTCGATGGTCACCTGCGGCGCGATCGCCGTCGAGGCGCTGCGCGAGGTGAGCGCCGACCTGTTCTTCCTCGGCGTCACCGGCGTGCACGCCGAGGCCGGTCTCACCACCGGCGATGCCGAGGAGGCGGCCATGAAGCGCGCGCTCGCGCGATCGGCCGCCGAGACCTACGTGCTCGCGAGCACCGAGAAGATCGGCGCCGCCTCGACCTATCGCGTGCTGCCGCTCGACGACGTGGCGGGCGTGGTGACCGACGCCGACGCCGCCTCGCCCGCGATGCGCGAGCTCGAGCAGGTCGGCGTGCGGTTCGTCAGCGCACGCTGAGCGCGCGCCGAGCGCACGCCAAGCGCACGCCGAACGCAGGGGGCTGGCGCTCGTCGCCCGCCGGGTACACGATGGACGGACAGCACCGCCGGCGCGGGAGGCCCCATGAACTCGGCATCGACCCCGACCCACCGGACCGTCGCCCTCGTGGGCGCAGCGGGTTCCGGCAAGACGACCCTGCTCGAAGCGCTGCTGCTCCGCGCCGGCGCGATCCCACGGGCGGGCAGCGTCGAACAGGGCACCACGACGGGTGACCACGAGCCCGAGGAGATCGCGAGAGGCATGACCCTCGGGCTCTCCCTCGCGTACCTGGCGTGGACGGCCCCCGACGGCACCGAACACGCCATGACCCTCGCCGACGCCCCGGGGCACCCCGATTTCGTCGGCGGCCTCGACACCGCACTGGCGGTGGCGGATGTCGCGGTGCTGACCGTGAGCGCGGTCGACGGCGTGACGGCGGGCACGAGGTCGACCGCGGCCGCGGCGCAGTCGGCCGGTGTGCCGCTCGTCGTCGTCATCACGCAGGAGGACAAGGCCCGCGCCGACTTCCACCGGGTGCTTGCCGAACTACGAGAAGCCTTCGGTGATCGCATCGTGCCGCTCGAACTGCCGCTCGGCGAGGAGCACGACTTCACGGCGCTCGCCGACGTGCTGAGCGAGCAGGCGCTCGTGTACGACGAGACGGGTCGCCATCACGACGAGGCGATGCCTGCCTCCGCCGAGGCCGAAGAGCACCGGCTGCACGTCGAGGTGACCGAAGAGATCGTGTCGCACGACGACGAGCAGCTCGAGGCGTATCTCGAGGGGCGCGAGCCCGCGGCATCCGACCTGCAGGCGACCCTCGCCCGCGAGGTCGCGACCCGCACTGCGATCCCGGTGGTCGTCTGCTCGGCGACGACCGGAACCGGTGTCGACCGGGTCGCCGACCTCGTCTGCGCCCTCGCGCCGACTGCGCTCGACCACGACGGCCGGATCACGATGGGCGGCACCGAGGTGGCTGTCGCCCCGAACCTCGACGGCGAGACGCTCGTGCACGTCTTCCGCACGGTCGCCGACCCCTTCGTCGGGCACGTGTCGATGCTCAAGGTACTCTCGGGCGTCGTGCACCCGAGCGACCGCCTGACCAACGCCACGACCGGTGCCGACGAGCGACTGCACGGGCTCTTCCGGCTGCGGGGAGCCGAACACCTGCCGGCCGACGTGCTGCGGGCCGGCGACATCGGCGCCGTCGCGAAACTCACCGACTCGCCGACGGGATCGCTGCTGTGGACGCGCGCCAACGGCACCGCGCGGCCCGCGGCGCTGCCGCGGCGCGAACCGGTGTTCGCGGTGAGCCTCGCACCCGTGACGCAGTCCGACGACGAGAAGCTCATGGCCTCGCTCGCCCGCATCGTCGCCGAAGACCCGACCCTCGAGATCGACCACACGGGCGGCGCGGCGATCCTCCGCGGCCTCGGCGACACCCACATCGACGTCGCCGTCGAGCGGCTCGCGCGCGTGTTCGGCGTGCACGTCACGACCTCGCCGGCGCCCATCGCGTACCGCGAGACGATCGCGGGCGGCGCCGAGGTCGAGGGGCGTCTCAAGAAGCAGTCGGGCGGGCACGGCCAATTCGCCGTCGTGCAATTGAAGGTCTCGCCGATGCCGCTCGGCGGCGGGTTCGAGTTCGTCGACTCCGTGGTGGGCGGTGCCGTGCCGCGCTCGTACATCCCCGCGGTCGAGAAGGGCGCACGCGACGCCCTCGGGGCAGGGGGTCCGCAGGGGCATCCGGTCGTCGACGTGCGCGTCGAACTCGTCGACGGCAAGTCGCACTCGGTCGACTCGTCGGACATGGCCTTTCGCACGGCCGCATCGATCGGGGTCAAGGCGGCGCTCGCCGAGGCGGGCACGGTGCTGCTTGAACCGGTGTCGCTCGTGACGGTCACGGTGCCGAGCGAACTGCAGGGCACGGTGCTGACCGACCTCTCGGGCCGCCGCGGGCGGGTCAGCGCGACCGAGCTCGCCGACGGCGGTCGCGCCCGCATCGTGGCGAACGTGCCAGAGGCCGAGCTCGCGCGCTACGTGCTCGAGCTCCGCTCGATCACCGGGGGTCAGGCCGAGCTCACGATGAGCCCCGACCACTACGCGCGAGTGCCGGGCGGCGTCGCGGCGGGGTGACCGCACCCGCTGAGCCCCCGCGACTCAGTACCCGCCCGCCACGACGTGCTGCGCGGCCGTCGCGAGCGCGTCCGCGACCTCGTCGAAGTCGCCGCGCACCATGCCGACGGTCACCCGCACGAACTCGCTGCCGGGCCGCGCGCGGCCGTTGCCGGCCTCCAAGCCGGCGGCGAGGAACGGCGTGCCGGCCGCGACCCGCATGCCGTCGGCCGCGAGCTGCACGAGCGCTGAGCGTTCGCTCAGCACCGGCATCCACAGGTTGACCCCGTCGGCCGCGGCGACGGGCACGCCGCGCGCCCTGAGCGCGTCGCCGAGCGACCGCTGCCGGGTGAAGTACTGCCGCCGCGCCTCGGCCACCTCGTCGAGCGAGGTGCCGTCGGTGAGCAGTTCGAGCAGGATCGTCTGCAGCATCCGCGAGGTCCAACCGGGCCCGAGCATGCGGCGCGCGGCGATGCGGTCGATGAGGTCGCGCGGCCCGCCGACGGCGGCGATGCGCAGGTCGGGCCCGTGCGACTTCGAGAAGCTGCGCACGCGCACGACGCGGTCGGGCAGCCAGGTGCCGAGCGTCACGTCGCCAGCGATCGAGATCAGGCCCGAGTGGTCGTCTTCGATCACGACGACGCCGCCGGCACCATCGGCGCTTTCAGGCGAGCGGATGACGCGCGCCAACGCCTCGGCCCGGGCGGCCGTCATCGACGCACCGGTGGGGTTCTGCGCTCGGGGTTGCAGCATCACCGCGACGGGCTGCTGCAGCAGCGCCCGGGCGAGCCCGTCGACCGTCATGCCCTCGTCGTCGACGTCGACGGGCACCGCTTCGGCCCCGAGCAGGTCGAGCAGGTCGAGGAACGGCGGAAAGCCCGGGCTCTCGACGACGACACGGTCGCCGTAGCGCACGACCTCGTCGAGGGTGCGCGACACCGCGTCGAGGGCGCCGTCGACGACCATGATCGCCTCGGCCTCCGACGGCCACGATCGGGCGAGCGCCGCGGCGAGCCCGGGGATCACTGGCTCGGCCTGGTAGCTGCCGGTCTCGGCGCGGGCCGAGACGCGAGACAGCGCCGGGCCGAGCGCCGGCAGCAGCAACGGGTCGGGCGTGCCGCGCGAGAGGTCGAGGCGCACGGGGTCGTTCGGTGCGGCCATGCCGCGCATCCGCGGCGCGAGCCACACTTGCGAGAGCGGGCGCACGAAGCTGCCCGCGCGACCGCGGGACTCGATGAGGCCGCTGCGCGAGAGCGCCTGCCAGGCCCCGCTCACGGTGGCGGGGCTGACGCCGAGTTCGCTCGCGAGCTCGCGCACCGTCGGCAGGCGCGTGCCCACGGCGAGTTCGCCCGAGTTCACGAGTCGCGCGATCACTCCGGCGATGCCGCGGGGCGTCGGCTCGCCGAATTCAGCGAGCGCGATGAGCTCTGCGCCGTCGATTCGAACACCGGCCATGCGACATCCAATCGTGCGAAACCCGTCGCGACCATTGCCTCAACGCGGCGGGAGGGACAAGATGAGTAACCACAACGACACATTGTGAAACACAAGAGAAATGTTCACGCCGAACAATAACAGAACGGGTCGCGCACCCGTTCGGTAATTCCGGACGAGGTGGTCCGGAAACACGATCTCGGCGTCATGGCACCACCCGGTGAGCAGTTCTGTTCCACGCCCACCGAGTGCACGGCAACGACGCCGACCGACGGAGGAGATGACATGACGATCGTCCGAGCGGCCATCACGCAGACGACCTGGACCGGCGACAAGGCCTCGATGCTCGACAAGCACGAGCAGTTCGCGCGGGATGCGAAGGCGCAGGGCGCCGAGGTCGTGTGCTTCCAAGAGCTGTTCTACGGCCCCTATTTCGGCATCACGCAAGACCAGAAGTACTACCGCTTCGCCGAGTCGGCCGAGGGGCCCATCGTGCAGCGCTTCGCCGATGTCGCGAAAGAGCTCGGCACCGTCATGGTGCTGCCGATCTACGAAGAGGCCGAGACCGGCGTCTACTACAACACCTCGGTGCTGGTCGACGCCGACGGCACGATCCTCGGCAAGTACCGCAAGCATCACCTGCCGCACCTCGACCGGTTCTGGGAGAAGTTCTACTTCCGCCCCGGCAACCTCGGCTACCCGGTGTTCGACACCGCCGTCGGCCGGGTCGGCATGTACATCTGCTACGACCGGCACTTCCCCGAGGGCTGGCGCGAACTCGGCCTGAACGACGCGCACATGGTCTTCAACCCCAACGCCACGAAGCCGGGGCTCTCGAACCGCCTGTGGGAGGTCGAGGGGCCGTGCGCCGCCGTCGCCAACGGGTACTTCGTGCTGCAGCCCAACCGCGTCGGCCGCGAAGACAACGAGTACGGCGAGCTCGCCGTCGACTTCTACGGCACGAGCCAGGTGATCGACCCGCGGGGCAACTTCGTCGGCGAGCGGGGCTCGAGCGACCACGAAGAGGTACTCGTGCGCGACCTCGACATGGACATGGTGCAGCAGATGCGCGACGACTGGCAGTTCTACCGCGACCGCCGCCCCGACTCCTACACGAAGATCGCGAAGCCGTAAGGGTAAGGAGCAGACATGACCACCACCCTCATCACCGGCGGCACCGTCGTCAGCGCCACGGGTCGCGGCGCCGCCGACGTGCTCGTCGACGGCGAGACGATCCGTGCCGTACTCGAGCCGGGCTCGAGCATTCTGGGCACGGATGTCGCGGCTCACGTCGACCGCGTCATCGACGCGACCGGCAAGTACGTCATCCCGGGCGGCATCGACGCGCACACGCACATGCAGCTGCCGTTCGGCGGCACCGAGGCATCCGACACCTTCGAGACCGGAACCCGCGCCGCCGCATGGGGCGGCACGACCTCGATCATCGACTTCGCGGTGCAGACCTACGGGCAGCGCATCGAAGACGGCCTCGCGGCGTGGCACGAGAAGGCGGCGGGCAACTGCGCGATCGACTACGGATTCCACCAGATCGTCGGCGACGTGAACGACGCCTCGCTCGCGGCGATGCGCCGCCTGCCCGACGAGGGCATCTCGAGCTTCAAGCTCTTCATGGCCTACCCGGGTGTCTTCTACTCCGACGACGCGCAGATCTTGAAGGCGATGCAGGTCTCGCGCGACACGGGCATGCTCACGATGATGCACGCCGAGAACGGCCCCGCGATCGACGTGCTCGCCGCCCAGCTGGCCGAGCAGGGCAAGACCGACCCGTTCTACCACGGTGTCGCTCGCGCCTGGGAGATGGAGGAGGAGGCGACCCACCGGGCGATCATGCTCGCCAAGCTCACGGGCGCCCCGCTCTATGTGGTGCACGTGTCGGCCAAGCAGGCCGTCGAGCAGCTCGCCTGGGCCCGAGACAAGGGGCAGAACGTCTACGGCGAGACGTGCCCGCAATACCTCTACCTCTCGCTCGAAGAGCAGCTCGGCGCATCGAGCGAGCAGTGGGGGCGCTTCGAGGGCGCCAAGTGGGTGTGCTCGACGCCGTTGCGCTCGCGCGAGGAGCGGCACCAGGACGCGATGTGGCAGGCGCTGCGCACGAACGACGTGCAGATGGTCTCGACCGACCACTGCCCGTTCTGCATGAAAGACCAGAAAGAGCTCGGGCTCGGCGACTTCCGCAAGATCCCGAACGGCATCGGCTCGGTCGAGCACCGCATGGACCTCATGTACCAGGGTGTCGTGACCGGCGAGATCACGCTCGAGCGCTGGGTCGAACTCACCTCGACGACCCCGGCCCGCATGTTCGGCCTCTACGGCACGAAGGGCGTGATCCAGCCGGGCGCCGACGCCGACGTCGTCGTCTACGACCCGAACGGGCACACCTCGATCGGGTACGAGAAGACGCACCACATGAACATGGACCACTCCGCGTGGGAGGGCTTCGAGATCGACGGACACGTCGACACCGTGCTCTCGCGCGGCAGGGTCATCGTCGACGGCGACGAGTACCTCGGCGCCAAGGGCGACGGCCGGTTCCTCAAGCGCGGCCTCAGCACGTACTTGATCTGACACATCCCTCATCTGAACAACCCGGTGGTCGAGTAGCGAGCGCAGCGAGCGTATCGAGACCGGACAGAACCGGACAGAACGGAACAACATGGAATTCGGAGCGGTCCTGCAGACCAACCCCCCGGCATCGCGCACGGTTCAACTCGCGAAGCTCGCCGAGGTGCACGGGTTCAGCCACGTCTGGACCTTCGACTCGCACATCCTCTGGCAGGAGCCGTACGTCATCTACAGCCAGATCCTCGCGCAGACGCAGCGCATCAAGGTCGGCCCGTTCGTGACGAACCCGGCGACCCGCGACTGGACGGTCACGGCCTCGGTGTTCGCGACGCTCAACGAGATGTACGGCAACCGCACCGTGTGCGGCATCGGCCGCGGCGACTCGGCCGTGCGGGTGACGAACGGCAAGCCGGTGACGATCGCCGAGCTCCGCGAGGCGATCCACGTCATCCGCGAGCTCGCGAACTCGCGCCCGGTCGAGTACCACGGCTCGCAGCTGCAGTTCCCGTGGAGCCGCGGCTCCGAGCTCGAGATGTGGGTCGCGGCCTACGGCCCGATGGCGCTCACGCTCGCGGGCGAGGTGGGCGACGGATTCATCCTGCAGCTCGCCGACGTCGACATCGCGGCCTGGATGATCAAGCACGTTCGGGATGCCGCGGAGGCCGCGGGTCGCGACCCGATGTCGATCAAGTTCTGCGTCGCCGCGCCCATGTACATCGGCGACGACTGGCAGCACATGCGCGATCAGTGCCGTTGGTTCGGCGGCATGGTGGGCAACCACGTCGCCGACATCGTCACGAAGTACGGCGCGCAGGGAACGGTGCCCGAGGCGCTCACCGACTACATCACGGCGCGCGAGGGCTACGACTACAACGAGCACGGCCGCGCCGGCAACGCGCACACGACCTTCGTGCCCGACGAGATCGTCGACCGGTTCTGTCTGCTCGGCACCGCCGAGCAGCACATCGAGAAGCTCGAGCAGCTGAAGGCGCTCGGCGTCGACCAGTTCGCCGGCTACCTGCAGCACGACAACAAAGAGGAGACGCTGCGGGTCTACGGCGAGACCGTGATCCCTGCGCTCTCCGAGCACCTGACGGCCAAGGCATGACGGTGACCGGTGATCGAGTAGCGCCCGCCGAAGGCGGCCGCGTATCGAGATCCGACGCGCGTGGTCTCGATACGCGTCGCGCTCCGCGCGGCGCTACTCGACCACCGATGATGGCCAAGGTCGCATGGGGCCTCGGCGGCATCCTCGTCGTCGCGGCCGTCTGGGAGCTGTACAAGCTGCTGGCCCCGGCCGACGGTGTCGTCATCGCCGGCCTCCGAGTGCTGCCGCGCACGACCGATCTCGCGATGCCGCACGTGTGGAGCATGGGCACCCGGCTCGCAGAGCCGGTCACCCGGGCCGACGATGCGCTGCCGCTCTGGGCCGTCGTCGCGCTGGCCGCGCTCACGACGCTCGGCATCGCAGCGGTCGGATGGCTCGTGGGCGTCGTCGTCGGCATCGGACTCGCCCTCGTGATGCAGCGCTGGCGGCTCGCCGAGTGGGGGCTGCTGCCCTGGATCGTGCTGAGCCAGACCGTGCCGCTGATCGCGTTCGCGCCGGTCGTGAAGAGCTGGGGCTCGCGTGTCGAGATCGGCTCGTTCGAGTGGCAGGACTGGATGTCGGTCGCCCTCATCGCGAGCTACCTCGCGTTCTTCCCGATCGCGATCGGTGCGCTCAAGGGCCTGCAGTCGCCAGACCGCATCCACACCGAGCTCATGCGCACCTATGCCGCGGGATATTGGCCGACGCTCGTGAAGCTGCGCTTCCCGGCATCCGTGCCGTACCTGCTGCCCGCGCTGCGGCTGGGCGCGGCGAACGCCGTGATCGGCGCCGTCGTCGCCGAGGTCTCGACGGGGTTGCAGGGCGGTATCGGCCGCATCCTCATCCAGTTCGCGGGGCAGGCGTCGGGCGACCCGGCGAAGGCGTGGGGGCCGATCTTCGGCTCGATCGTGCTCGGGCTCGTGGCCGCGGGGTCGGTCGCGCTGCTCGGCGTGATCCTCAAGAACTACCGACGAACGGAGGAGGCCGCATGACCGATGCAGCCGGGGTGATGAACGCCGTCGAGATCAGCGCCGTCGAGATCAGCGGGGTCGACAAGGTCTTCGAGACCCGCAGTGGGCAGGTGCAGGCGCTCGACTCGATCGACCTCACGGTCGCGGCGGGTGAGTTCGTCTCGCTCATCGGCCCGAGCGGTTGCGGCAAGTCGACGCTCATGCGCCTCGTCGCCGATCTCGACCAGCCGAGCTCGGGCACGGTCTCGGTGTTCGGCAAGTCGGCGAAGCAGGCACGGCTCGACCAGGAGTACGGCATCGCGTTCCAGTCGGCAGGGCTGCTGCCCTGGCGCACGGTCGCGGGCAACGTCGCGCTGCCGCTCGAACTGCACGGCGCGCCATCTTCTGGGCGAGGTCGGAACGGCGCTGCTCGAAGTGCCCGCGTGACCGAACTGCTCGACATGGTGGGCCTCTCGGACTTCGCCGACCGCTACCCCGACCAGCTCTCGGGCGGCATGCAGCAGCGCGTGGCGATCGCCCGCGCGCTCGCCGAGCAGCCGCGACTGCTGCTCATGGACGAGCCGTTCGGTGCGCTCGACGAGATGACGCGCGAGAAGATGCAGACCGAGCTCGTGCGCATCTCGGCCGAGACCGGTGCGGCCGTCGTGTTCGTGACGCACTCGATTCCCGAGGCGGTGTTCCTCTCCGACCGCGTTGTCGTCATGTCACCGCGGCCGGGGCGCATCCAAGAGATCGTGCCGATGCGGCTCGGCGTCGAAGCGCAGCGGGCGGCCCGCACCGAAGAGCTCCGCGAGGAGCGCGGCTTCTTCGACATGGTCACCGCGGTGCGCGAGGCGCTGCACGGCGGCTCGGGATCGCCGGTCGGCGCCGGACCGCGCGGAGTGGAGACGCGCTGATGTCGACCGTCGCCACGAGCACCGGCCAGAGCACGAGCACCGGAATGAGCCCGCGCACCGAGTCGACGCTGCGCGTCGTCGCGCCGATCGCGGTCGGCGTCATCGGGCTGGGCATCTGGCAGTTCCTCGTGAGCGTCGTGGGCGTCAGCGACTACCTGCTGCCGAGCCCGGCGTCGATCGTCGAAGAGCTCATCGCCTACTGGCCCTCGGTCGTGCAGGCGACGCTGCTCACCGGCACCAACGCCCTGCTCGGCCTCATCGTCGGTTCGATCTTCGGCATCGTGATCGCCGCGCTCGCCGCGCGGTGGCGCCCGATCGACCAGATGAGCGCGCCCGTCGTGGCCTCGCTCGCCGTCATCCCGATCGTCGCGCTCGCCCCGGTGCTGAACTCGATGTTCGGCGCCGACAGTCAGTTCGGACGGCAGGCGATCGCCGCGCTCGCCTCGTTCGTGCCCGTGTTCATCAACACGCTCCGCGGGTTCCGGCAGACGACGCCCGTGCACCGCGACCTCATGAAGGCGTACGCGGCGAGCCCGCGCCAGGTGCTGCGCGCGCTGACCCTGCCGACCGCTCGGCCCTTCATCCTCACCGGCATCCGCATCGCCTCGTCGCTCGCCGTGATTTCCGCCCTCGTCGCCGAGTACTTCGGCGGGCCGCGCGGCGGCCTCGGCGGACTCATCTCGACGTCGGCCGCATCGAGCGCGTACGCACGGGCATGGGCGTACGTCGTGGCATCCATCGCCCTCGGTCTCATCTTCTATCTCGCGACGCTCGCCCTCGAACGGCTGCTGCAGCGCCGCGGGTCTGGAGGCCCCCGATGACCGGCACCGACCGCACCAACTGCACCACCCGCACCAATCGCACCACCAATCGCAAGTGAGAGAAAGAGGACTGACATGAAGCACAGCATGCGTCGCTCGGCGACGATCGGCGGGCTCGCCCTCGCGGCAGCCCTCGTCTTCACGGCGTGTTCGAGCGGCGGCGGTGACGCCGGCGGCGACACCGGAGACGGCGGCGGCGACCTCACGCCGGTGAAGCTCCAGCTGCAGTGGCTGCCCCAGGGGCAGTTCGCGGGCTACTTCGCGGCAGCCGACCAGGGCTACTTCGAAGACGAGGGGCTCGACGTCGAGATCATCCCGTCGGGCGGCGACATCGTGCCGCAGGACGCGCTCGCCAACGGCGACGTCGACTACGCGATCGCATGGGTGCCGAAGGTGCTCGGCTCGATCGAACAGGGTGCGAACCTCACGAACATCGCCCAGATCTTCCAGAAGTCGGGCACCCTGCAGGTCTCGTGGGCCGACTCCGGCATCGACTCGGTCGCCGACTTCGAGGGCAAGAAGATCGGCTCGTGGGGCTTCGGCAACGAGTGGGAGATCTTCGCGGCGATGGCCGCCGAGGGCCTCGACTCCTCGACCGTGCAGATCATCACGCAGGACTTCAACATGAACGCGTTCCTGCAGGGCGACATCGACGCGGCGCAGGCCATGACCTACAACGAGTACGCGCAACTGCTCGAGACGCCGAACCCCGACACGGGCGAGCTGTACCAGCCCGAGGACTTCAACGTCATCTCGTACCAGGACACCGTGGGTGCGATGCTGCAAGACGCGATCTGGGCCGACACCGCGCGCCTCGCCGACGACACCGACTACCAGGACACGACGGTCAAGTTCCTCAAGGCCGTCATCAAGGGCTGGATCTACGCGGCCGAGAACCCGCAGGAGGCATCCGACATCACGATCGCCGCCGGGTCGGGCTGGGGGCCGAGCCACGAGCTGTGGATGGTCAACGAGACCAACAAGCTCATCTGGCCGTCGCCCGAGGGCATCGGCATGATCGACGAGTCCGCCTGGGACGCGACCGTGAAGGGCGCGCTCAGCGCCGTGAACGAGTCGGGCGCGAGCCCCATCACCGAAGAGCCGCCGGCATCGGCGTGGTCGAACGAGTGGATCACGAAGGCGCTCGACGAGCTGAAGGCCGACGGCGTCGACGTCACGGGCGAGAACTTCAAGCCCATCGAGGTCGAACTCCAAGAGGGCGGCAACTGAGCGCACGCACAACAGAACATGAATAGCGGATGCCGCGTGGCCGACGATCACGCGCCGGCCACGCGGCATCCACCCCACTGAAGCGAACGGGTAGGAAGGGCAGCGAAGCCATGACCGACACGAACACCGGAGGCAGCCTCACGGCCGGCCTCGACGAGGTCGCGCGCGAGCTCGACCGAGCCCACGTCTTCCACTCGTGGTCGGCGCAGGCCACCCCCTCGAACCTCGTGATCGCGAGCGGCCGCGGCTGCCGCGTGTGGGATCACGCCGGCCGCGAGTACCTCGACTTCTCGAGCCAGCTCGTTAACGTCAACATCGGCCATCAGCATCCCTCGGTCGTGCAGGCGATCAGGGAGCAGGCCGAACTGCTGACCACGGTCGCGCCGTCGACCGTGAACCTCGCGCGCGGCGAGGCCGCCAAGCGCATCGTCGAGCGCGCGCCATCCGGGTTCCGCAAGGTGTTCTTCACGAACGGCGGCGCCGATGCCAACGAGAACGCCATCCGCATGGCGCGAGTGCACACGGGCCGCGACAAGGTGCTCTCGACCTACCGCTCTTACCACGGCAACACCGGCGCGGCGATCGTCTCGACGGGCGACTGGCGTCGCATCCCCAACGAATACGCACGGGGGCACGTGCACTTCTTCGGGCCCTACCTGTACCGCTCGGAGTTCTGGGCGACGACGCCCGAGCAAGAGGCCGAGCGGGCGCTCACGCACCTGCGCCGGGTGATCGAGGCCGAGGGGCCGTCGTCGATCGCGGCGGTGCTGCTCGAGACGATCCCCGGCACGGCCGGTGTGCTCGTGCCGCCGCCCGGCTACCTCGCGGGCGTGCGCGAACTCTGCGACCGGCACGGCATCGTGCTCATCCTCGACGAGGTCATGGCCGGGTTCGGCCGCACCGGGCGCTGGTTCGCGTTCGACGGGTACGACGTGCGGCCCGACCTCATCACCTTCGCCAAGGGCGTGAACTCGGGCTACGTGCCGGTCGGCGGCGTGATCGTCTCCGATGACATCGCCGCGACGTTCGACGACCAGGTGTTCCCCGGCGGGCTCACCTATTCGGGCCATCCCCTCGCCATGGCCTCGATCGTCGCCGCACTCGACGCGATGGCCTCCGAGGGCATCGTCGACAATGCGCGCGACATCGGCGACACCGTCATCGGGCCGGCGCTCGCCGAACTCGCCGAGCGGCACGCCGCGATCGGCGAGGTGCGCGGCGGGGGCGTGTTCTGGGCGATCGAGCTCGTCGCCGACCCCGCGACCCGCGAGCCGCTGCCCGCGGCGGCGATGGGTCGCCTCAAGTCCGCGCTCGTCGAGCGCGGACTCCTGCCCTTCGTGCAGGACAACCGTATCCACGTCGTGCCGCCGTGCGTGGTCACGGCCGCCGAGGTCGCCGAAGCCATGGAGATGTACGACGAAGTTCTGAGCACGGCGCTCGACTGACAGGAATGAGATCATGACCGACACCCTTCAACACTGGATCGACGGAGCCTCCGTCGCCGGCGACCCGGCCCGCAGCGGCCCGGTCTACAACCCCGCGCTCGGCACCGAGCAGAAGCGCGTCGCGTTCGCGTCGACGGCCGACGTCGACGCCGCCGTGCAGGCGGCGGCCCGAGCGTTTCCCGCGTGGCGCGACACCTCGATCGCGAAGCGCCAGCGCGTGATGTTCGCGTTCCGCGAGCTGCTCAACGCCCGCAGCGGCGAGCTCGCCGCGATCCTCACGAGCGAGCACGGCAAGGTGCTCTCCGATGCGGCGGGCGAGATCGCCCGTGGCCTCGAGGTCGTCGAGCTCGCCTGCGCGATGCCCGGCTACGCGAAGGGCGAGTACTCCGAGAACGTCTCGACGGGCATCGACGTGTATACGACGAAGCAGCCCGTGGGCGTCGTCGGCATCATCAGCCCGTTCAACTTCCCGGCGATGGTGCCGCTGTGGTTCTTCCCGCTCGCGATCGCGACGGGCAACACGGTCGTGCTGAAGCCCTCTGAGAAAGACCCCTCGGCCGCAGTCTGGCTCGCCGCGCTCATGAAGGAGGCCGGGCTGCCCGACGGCGTCTTCAACGTCGTGCACGGCGACAAGGTCGCCGTCGACGCGCTACTCGAGCACCCGACCGTGCGCTCGATCTCGTTCGTCGGCTCGACGCCGATCGCGAAGTACATCTACGCGACGGCGACCGCGAACGGCAAGCGCGTGCAGGCGCTCGGCGGGGCGAAGAACCACATGCTCGTGCTGCCCGACGCCGACCTCGACCTCGCGGCCGACGCCGCGGTCAACGCGGGCTTCGGCTCGGCCGGTGAGCGCTGCATGGCCGTCTCGGTCGTGCTCGCGGTCGACTCGGTCGCCGACGCGCTCGTCGAGAAGATCACCGAGCGGATGTCGCGGCTCACCACCGGCGACGGCACACGCGGCTGCGACATGGGGCCGCTCATCACGCGCGAGCACCGCGACAAGGTCGCGGGCTATCTCGACGTGGCCGTCACCGACGGGGCATCCCTCGTCGTCGACGGTCGCGAATCGCAGTTCGACGGCGCGGCCGACGGATTCTGGCTGGGGCCGACCCTCGTCGACCGGGTGTCGACGTCGTCGGCGGTGTATCGCGACGAGATCTTCGGGCCCGTGCTCGGCATCGTGCGCGTCGACGGCTATCAAGAGGGTCTCGACATCATCAACGCCTCGCCCTACGGCAACGGCACCGCGATCTTCACGAACGACGGCGGGGCCGCCCGGCGGTTCCAGCGCGAGGTGACGGTCGGCATGATCGGCATCAACGTGCCGATTCCGGTGCCGGTGGCGTACCACTCGTTCGGCGGCTGGAAGGACTCGCTCTTCGGCGACGCGAAGGCCTACGGCGCGCGCGGCTTCGACTTCTTCATGCAGGAGAAGGCGGTGACGTCGCGCTGGCTCGACCCGAGCCATGGCGGGCTGAACCTGGGGTTCCCGCAGCACGACTGAGCTTCGCGGCACCGTGGGGCGCCGCGGGGCGGTCCGCGGCGCAGAATGGAGTCATGCGCGTAGAGATCCTGCACATCGACGGTTGCCCGAACACGGAGCGGGCCGGGGCGAACGTGCGCGCGGCGCTCGACGTTGTGCGGCTCCGCGGTGCCGGCCACGGCGCGGCCGGGTTCGACACGGCCGGGCACGGCGCGGCCGGACTCGCCGACGTGCCCGTCGAGTTCGTGCTGCTCACGACGCCTGAGGCGGCCCGCGAGACGGCCTTCGCGGGCTCGCCGACGATCGCCGTCGACGGGCGCGACCTGTTCCCGTCCGACGGAGCGACCGACGCGCTCGCCTGCCGGGTCTACCCCACGCCTGCGGGACTCGCCGGCGTGCCGACAGTCGAGCAGATCGTCGAGGCGCTCGCCGTCCGTGCCTGAGTGCGCCGGTCCCGAGCTTGTTCGGACCCTGAGCTTGTCGAAGGGCCACTGGGAATCAACGTCGAACATATGTGCGATGTCGGTGGGTCGTGAGAGTCTTC
>NZ_JBSHJY010000022.1:0-53685 GCF_053619715.1 Agromyces sp. NPDC055520
AACGGAGAGACCGACAACAATGACCGCATCCACCACGTCCCCGGCCGAGAGCGGGGGGACGACGACGAAGCGCAACCGGGGCGCTCGCCATCAGGCGCTGACCGGATGGATGTTCATGGCGCCGTTCTCCGTGCTGTTCATCGTCGTCTTCCTCGTGCCGATCATCGTGTCCGTGCGCTCGTCGATGTTCGCGGAGGTGCCGGGGGGCGACGGTCTCTACGGCGGCGGCGAACTCGTCGACACCTTCGTCGGCTTCGACAACTTCGCGACCGCGATCGGCAGCGAGACCTTCTGGGCGGGCATGGGACGAGTGCTGCTGTACGCCCTCTTCCAGATCCCCGTGATGACGATCGCCGCGCTCGGACTCGCTCTGCTGCTCGACACCTTCATCGTGCGCCGGCCCGGCTTCTTCCGGCTCGCGTTCTTCCTGCCGTTCGCGATCCCCGGCGTCATCGCCGCGATGATCTGGCTCTACCTCTACACCCCCGAGGTCTCGCCGTTCATGTCCTTCCTCCCCGAGGGGACGAACTTCATGGCGCCGGGCACGATCCTCGCGTCCATGGCGAACATGACCACGTGGACCTACACCGGCTACAACATGCTCATCTTCCTCGCCGCGCTGCAGACCATCCCGAGGGACCTGTACGAGGCTGCCCGACTCGACGGTGCCACGAGCTGGCAGATCGCGACGCGCATCAAGATCCCACTCGTGCGCGGCGCGGCGCTCCTCGCGGTGCTGCTGTCGATCATCGGCACCATCCAGCTGTTCAACGAACCGGTGATCATGGAGAGCGCGAATCCCTGGATGGGCAAGGCCTACACCCCGATGATGCTGACGTACAACTCGATGATGGGCGCGGTCTCGCCGTCGGGTACCGGTATGGCCTCGGCCTACTCATTGCTGATGGCGGTCGTCGCGGGAGTGCTCGCGATCGTCTACGCGCTGCTGCAGCGCCGGAAGGGAGACTCGGCATGACGAGCGCCACCGTGATCGAGACGTCGAAGCGCCGCGCGCGCAGGGCCACCGCCGAGCTCCCGCCGAAGTCGGAGCTGCCGGGCCCCCTGGCCCGCGTCGCGGGCATCGCGGTGCTCGTCGTGGCGACGATCTACTTCATCGCACCCGTGCTGTGGGTCATGATCGCTTCGACGAAGAGCAACCGCGACCTCACCTCGTCATTCGGGTTCTGGTTCGCCGAGTGGAACCTGCCGGCGAACTACGACAGCCTCATGACGTGGACTCAGGGCCTGTTCTGGCAATGGGTCGGCAACTCGATCTTCTACTCGGTCAGCGCGGGAGTCATCGGCACGCTCTTCGCCGTGATGGCGGGGTACGCGGTCGCCAAGTTCGTGTTCCCCGGCAAGACGATCGCGGTCGGGCTCATCATGGCGGGCCTCCTCCTTCCCGTGGCGCTCCTGACCGTGCCGCTCTACCTCGAGTTCCACGCGCTCGGTCTCGTGAACACCCCGTGGGCGATCATCATCCCGTCGGCGGTCTCGCCGTTCGGCGTGTTCCTCGGCATCGTCTACGCGCAGGACGCGGTGCCGACGGAGCTCCTCGAGGCCGCGCGCATCGACGGCGCCGGCGAGCTCCGCATCTTCTTCACGATCGTGATGCGGCTCCTGGCGCCCGCGATGGTGACGATCTTCCTGTTCATCTTCGTGGCGACCTGGAACAACTTCCTGTTGCCGTTGATGATGGTCTCCTCGGCGGAGCTGAAGCCGGTGACGCTCGGCCTCTTCGGCATGATGAGCTACTTCGCCCCGGCGAAGGGCGCGGTCATGCTCGGCGCCCTGCTCGGCGTCATTCCGCTCATCATCCTGTTCTTCAGCCTGCAGCGCTTCTGGCGCTCGGGCCTGGCCGCCGGTGCGGTCAAGGGCTAGCCCCGCGACATCCGACCACGAAGTAGGGCCCGCGGCACGCCGCGGGCCCTACTCGTCTCGCTCGCTCAGGAGCCGATGAACTCCTCGACCGGGCCGAGCTCGGGCGCGTCGCGCACCTCGACCGTGCTGCCGAGCTGCTCGAGGTCGAGCACGCGCACCGTGTTGCGTCCGGCGCGCCACAGCGGCGCGGGGGCGTACAGGGTCACCTGCGGGCCGACGCTCCAGTAGCGGCCGAGCAGGAACCCGTTCAGCCAGACGAACCCCTTGACCCCGCCCGGGAACGCGAGCCAGGCATCGGCGGGCTCGGCGATGTCGAGCTGTGCGACGGCGAACCCGTCGGAACCAGGGGCACCGGCGGGCTGAGGGGTACCCATCGGGATGACGCGGTGCGTCCAGCCGTGCACGTAGCGTGGGCCGAGCAGCACACCGTCGAGGATGCCCTTGTGCTCGCCGATCTTCGGGCCGTAGTTGATGCGGCCGACGTTCTCGACGATGAGCGTGATGGCGACCGGTCGGCCCGAGACCGGGAGCACCGTGCTCGTCTCGCCGTCGCGCTCGAGCGTTGCGACGCGGGCGCCGTCGACGAAGACGGTCGCGCGGTCGTGCAGGCCGCGAACGGCCAGCACGTTCTCACCCGCCTCGACGGTCGCGGTCGCCTCGTATGCGACGAGCCCCTCGGCGACGCCGATCTCCTCGAAGGTCGCGGGGGCCGGTCGCGGGGCGCTCGCCGCGAGGGCTGCGACCGATCCGATGAGGGATGCCTCGGGCACGAGTGTCGTCGTCTGCGGCGGCTGGAAGCGTGGCGCAGCGGGCAGCTCGGGCAGCGGTCCGTCGTGGAAGGGCGCGAAGGACGCGCGGAGCGCCTCGAACTTCGCACCCACACGACCGTCTTCGGCGATGGGCGCGTCGGAGTCGTAGCTCGTGGCGGTCGGCTGGATCACGCCGTCCCAGTTGGCGCCGTTCCACAGGCCGAAGTTCGTGCCGCCGTGCGCCATGTAGAGGCTGACGGAGCCGCCGGCGGCGAGGAGCTCGTCGACGGTGCCGACCATGCTCTCGGCGCTGCGGACGTGATGCCGTTCGCCCCAATGGTCGAACCATCCGCCCCACAGCTCGCTGCAGAGGAGCGGCGTGTTCGGGGGCAGCAGGTCCACGGCCGTCGGCACGCCGGTGCCGAAGGTGAAGCTCGGCATTGCGCCCTCGACCGAGCCGTGCTCGTGCATGCCCGCGGTGATGCCGTCGGCGGTCGTGAGGAGCTCGACGATGCCGGCGCTGCGGAGCAGGTCGCGCTGATGGAGGAGATGTTCCATGTCGGAACCGAACGATCCGTACTCGTTCTCGACCTGCACCGCGACGATCGGGCCGCCATGCACGGCCTGCAGCGGCGCCAGGCGGGGGAGGAGCTCGGCGTACCAGCGCTCGACCGCGGCACGGTAGACGGGGTCGCTGGTGCGCACGGTCCGCGTGCGGCCGGTCAGCCAGCTCGGGAGACCGCCGTTCGACCACTCCGCACAGATGTACGGGCTCGGACGCACGTATGCATCGAGACCGATCTCGCCCGCGAGGCGGATGAACCGCTCGACGTCGCGCCATCCCTCGAACAACGGCTCGCCCTCGATCTCCTCGTGGAAGTTCCAGGCGATGTAGGTGTCGACGGTGTTCGCCCCCATCGCCGCGAGGCGACGGAGTCGGTCCTCCCACTGCTCGGGGTGTACGCGGAAGTAGTGCACGGCTCCAGCGAGCATGCGGTGCGGGCGACCGTTGCGGAGCAACACGCTGTCGCGGTATGTGAGCGCAGCCATCGAATCAACGTCGGCTCGAGTGTCGGTCGCGGTCATCACGCGGCCTCCCTTGAATTGCGGGCATTATTACCCGGTCTCAGAAAATGTTTGCGTTCACATTATCGCGCAAACTCGGCGCCACGGAGCCCCATTCCGCCGCAGTGGAGTGAACGCTCACTACGATGGGTTCATGCCACGTCGTTCAGCAGCGGAGCGCGCGCCGAATCAGGTCGATGTCGCGCGCGTCGCCGGTGTGTCGACCCAGACGGTGTCCCGAGTGCTCGCTGGCCATCCGAACGTTCGTCCCGAGACGGCGCATCGCGTCATGGCCGCGGTCGACGCCGTCGGATACCGGCTGCACGCTGCGGCGGCCTCGCTCGCCTCCGGTCGCACCCGCATGCTCGGCGTCATCCTCGTCTCCACCGCCCGTTACTCGACGAGCGCCATCCTCCTCGGCGTCGAATCGGTCGCCGCCGAAGAGGGATACGCGGTGACGACGGCGAGTGTGGCCCAGCACTCCGCTCCGGCGAGCTTCCTCGAGGCGTTCGATCGCCTCGAGGGCCAGGGCGCCGAGGGCATCGTGATCCTCGCGCCGGTCGGCTTCCTGGCCGAGGCCCTGGGCTCGCGCACCGAGCGCACTCCCACCGTGGGGCATCGTCAGGCCGACGGCGTCGGCGCCGACGCGCTCGTCGATCAGCGGGCGATCGCCAGAGCCGCCACCGAACACTTGCTCGAACTCGGGCATCGCACCGTCTGGCATGTCTCGGGCGATGAGTTCTGGCAGGAGTCCAACGCGCGCCGCGAAGAGTGGGAGCGAGTGCTCCGCGAGCACGGCGTCACGCCGCCGCCGGTGATCCCGGCCGATTGGTCGCCCGAGTCGGGCTACCGCGCAGGGCGCACGATCGCCGCGATTCCCGATGTCACCGCGGTGTTCGTGTCGAGCGATGAGATGGCCTTCGGCGTCATCCGTGCCCTGCACGAGGCCGGACGCACGGTGCCCGATGACGTCTCGGTCGTGAGCGTCGACGACATCGCGCTCGCGGCGTATGCGGCGCCAGCCCTCACGACGGTGCGCCAGCCCTTCGAGGACGTGGGCCGGGCGACCGCCAAGCGCGTGATCGAGATGATCGAGCAGCGCGAGCCCGTCGCGACCGAGCCGCTCCGCCCCGAGCTCGTCGTTCGCGCCTCGACCGCGCCGCCGCGCGACGCGTAGCCGCCCCCATCTCTCCCGAGCGCGGCACGGCGAGCGGATGCCGGTGAGCTCGGACCACGTGGCACGTTTCACCGCCGAGCTGCAGTGCCGTCGTGGGCGCTCCGTCGCATCCGTTGCTAAGCTTCGAGGGTCGCGACTGGCGTTGAGATGGATACCATCGGGGAGCGACTGGCACGGATCGACCGCACGCCTGGGCCGGTACGCACACCTCGGCGCTGGCGCGTGCGAGGCAGCACCCCCCTGCAGTCCGTCCGTCATGAAGGAGCCAGTCTTGGCCGAGTCCGTTTTCAATGCACCGCTTTCCGAAGTCGACCCTGAGATCGCCGAAGTCCTCGAGCTCGAACTCGGTCGCCAGCGCGACTACCTCGAGATGATCGCGAGCGAGAACTTCGTTCCCGTCTCGGTGCTGCAGTCGCAGGGCAGTGTGCTGACCAACAAGTACGCCGAGGGCTACCCCGGCCGCCGTTACTACGGCGGCTGCGAGTACGTCGACGTCGCCGAGTCGCTCGCGATCGAGCGGGCGAAGTCGCTCTTCGGCGCCGAGTACGCCAACGTGCAGCCCCACTCGGGCGCCACCGCCAACGCCGCGGTGCTCTCCGCGATCGCCACGCCCGGCGACACGATCCTCGGCCTCGAGCTCGCGCACGGCGGCCACCTCACGCACGGCATGAAGCTGAACTTCTCGGGCAAGCTCTACAACGCCGTCTCGTACGGCGTCGACCCCGAGACGTTCCTCGTCGACATGAACGTCGTGCGCGACAAGGCCCTCGAGCACAAGCCGCAGGTCATCATCGCGGGCTGGAGCGCGTACCCCCGCCAGCTCGACTTCGCCGCGTTCCGCGCGATCGCCGACGAGGTCGGCGCGAAGCTCTGGGTCGACATGGCGCACTTCGCCGGCCTCGTCGCCGCGGGCCTGCACCCGAACCCCGTGCCGTTCGCCGACGTCGTCTCGTCGACCGTGCACAAGACGATCGGCGGCCCGCGCTCGGGCTTCATCGTCGCTCGCGACATGGAGCTCGCGAAGAAGCTCAACTCCAACGTGTTCCCGGGCCAGCAGGGCGGACCGCTCATGCACGTGATCGCGGCGAAGGCCACGGCGTTCAAGATCGCGGCCTCCGAAGAGTTCAAGAACCGCCAGGAGCGCACGATTCGCGGCGCGCAGATCCTCGCGGCCCGGCTCACGTCCGACGACTCGCGCGCCGCGGGCATCGACGTGCTGACGGGCGGCACCGACGTGCACCTCGTGCTCGCCGACCTGCGCAACTCGAAGATCGACGGCCAGCAGGCCGAAGACCTCCTGCACGAGGCGCTCATCACCGTGAACCGCAACGCGGTGCCGTTCGACCCGCGCCCGCCGATGGTGACCTCGGGCCTGCGCATCGGCACGCCCGCGCTCGCGACCCGCGGCTTCGGCGACGCCGAATTCACCGAGGTCGCCGACATCATCGCGCTGGCACTCCAGGGCGAAGCGGATGTCGCGGCGCTCCGCTCCCGCGTCGAAGCCCTCACGGCGGCGTTCCCGCTCTACCCGGGCCTCGCCCAGTAGTCACGAAGCACCACCGAGGACGCAATGCAGGAAGATCCGGGCCGACACCCGGCGCGCGAGCAGCTCAGCCCGGCGTGTCGGCCCATTCCTCCTGCATTGCGCTCGGAAGGCAGGAGAGAACCATGACCGCGATCACGTTGGACGGGGTCGCCACGGCGGCAGCCGTCAAGTCCGAGCTCGCCTCGCGCATCCAACTGCTGAAGGCGCACGGCGTGGTGCCGGGGCTCGGCACGCTCCTCGTGGGCGACGACCCGGGTTCTCGGTCGTACGTCGCGGGCAAGCACCGCGACTGCGCCGAAGTGGGCATCGAGTCGATCCGCATCGACCTGCCCGCCTCGGCCACCACGGCCGACGTGCGCGCGGCGATCAGGGATCTCAACGCGGCATCCGACGTCACCGGCTACATCGTGCAGCTGCCGCTGCCGGCGGGCCACGACGAGAACGCGATGCTCGAGCTCATCGACCCCGACAAGGACGCCGACGGCCTGCACCCGACGAACCTCGGTCGGCTCGTGCTCGGCATCGAGGGCGAGCTGCAGTCGCCGCTGCCGTGCACGCCGGCGGGCATCGTCGAGATGCTGCGCCGCTACGACGTGCCGATCCGCGGGCGTCACGTCACGGTGATCGGTCGCGGCCTCACCGTCGGCCGCCCGCTCGGGCTGCTGTTCACCCGCAAGGGGCTCGACGCGACGGTGACGCTCACGCACTCGCGCACCGAAGATCTCGCTGCCGAGGTGCGCCGCGCCGACATCGTCGTGGCCGCCGTGGGCGTGCCGCACCTCGTGCAGGCCGACTGGATCAAGCCCGGCGCCGCCGTGCTCGACGTCGGCATCACGCGCGTGCAAGATGAAGACACGGGCAAGGGCAGGCTCACCGGCGATGTCGACCCCGGTGTCGCGGAGGTCGCCGGGCACCTGTCGCCGAACCCCGGCGGTGTCGGCCCCATGACCCGCGCGATGCTGCTCGCCAACGTCGTCAAGGCCGCGGAGCAGCGCCTGCACGGGTAGTCGACCTGCCGGTCGCCCGGCGTTCACCACGCGTGCACCGGGCGGTCGCATTGCGCGCGTAGCTTCGCGCCATGGCCAGGGTCGAAACCGTCGCAGAATTCCGAGCATCGGATGCCGCGGCCGCACGTGCGACCGCGATCATTCCGGCTCGGGGCGGGTCGGTGGGCCTGCCCGGCAAGAATCTCGCCCGGGTCGGCGGGGTGGCCCTCATCGCCAGGGCGGTTCGCGCCGCGCTCGCCGCCGAGCGCATCGACCGCGTCGTCGTCTCGACCGACGACCACGGGATCGCGGAGGCCGCGCGCGCTGCAGGGGCTGAGATCGTCGAGCGGCCGTCTGAGCTCTCGGGGCCGACGGCATCGAGCGAGTCGGCGCTGCTGCACGCCCTCGACGCGCTCGAACCGCTCGGTGCGCTCGACCGCGCGGCCGGGCAGAGTGAAGCCCTGCCGATCACGGTGTTCATCCAGGCGACCTCGCCGTTCATCGACCCGGCCGATCTCGACGCCGCGATCGCTCGCGTCGCCGCGGGCGAGCGCGATGTCGTCTTCTCGGCTGCGCCGACCCACGTGTTCCTCTGGCGCGACGAGGCCTCGGGCTCCGCCGTCGGGGTGAACCACTCGTCGACCGGCAGGCTCCGTCGTCAGGACAGAGCGCCCGAGCACCTCGAGACCGGTGCGTTCTACGTCGTCGACACCGAGGGGTTCCGGTCGGCCGGGCACCGCTTCTTCGGGCGTATCGGCATCCAGCCGGTCGACGCCGACCACGCCATCGAGATCGACGACCTCGCCGACCTCGAGCGGGCGAGAGCACTCGCGCCCCGCATCGATCGCGCGCTCGCGGCATCCGCTCGGCTGCAGATCGACGTCGACGCCCTCGTGACCGACTTCGACGGCGTGCACACCGACGACACCGTCATGGTCGACCAGCTCGGGCGCGAGTCGGTGCGGGTGAGCCGCAGCGACGGCGCCGGCATCGCGCGGCTCCGCGCGGCCGGCATTCCGGTGCTGGTCCTGTCGGCCGAGCAGAACCCGGTCGTCGGGCGACGCGCCGAGAAGCTCGGCGTCGAGTGCGCACAGGGGGTGGCGGAGAAGGGCGCGGTGCTGCGCGAGTGGGCCGAACGCCGAGGCATCCGTCTCGATCGCATCGCCTACCTCGGCAACGACCGCGGCGACCTGCCCGCCCTCGAGCTCGTCGGCTGGCCCGTCGCCGTGCCGGATGCCGCGCCCGAGGCGCTCGCCGCAGCGCGCCACGTGCTCTCCCGCACGGGCGGCCGCGGAGCCGTGCGCGAACTGGCCGAACTGATCCTCGCCGCGCGCGACTCCGCCGTGGCACCCGCGAACCCCGATCCCGCGCCATCGCGCGATCCTGAATGAGGGAGCACCACATGTCCGTGCGCATCGGCCGATCGGTCGTCGGCAGCGAATACCCGGTCTACGTCATCGGTGAGATCGGCCTGAACCACAACGGCGACGTCGAGATCGCCAAGCGTCTCATCGACGTCGCGGTCGAGGCGGGTGCCCAGGCCGTGAAATTCCAGAAGCGCACCCCCGAGATCGCAACCCCCGAGCACATGCGCGACGTGCCGCGGGAGACGCCGTGGGGCACGATGACGTATCTCGACTACCGGCGGCGCGTGGAGTTCGGCGAGCCCGAGTACCTCGAGATCGCCACCTACGCGCTGCGCGCCGGCATCGACTGGTTCGCGTCCCCGTGGGACGTGCCGTCGGTCGAGTTCCTCGAGGGGCTCGACGTCGTCGCGCACAAGGTCGCGTCGGCGTCGGTCACCGACCTGGAACTGCTCGACGCGATCGCCCGCACGGGCAAGCCCGTGATCCTCTCGACGGGCATGTCGACCCTCGACGAGATCGACCGTGCGGTCGAGGTGCTCGGCACCGATCGCCTCGTCATCATGCACGCGACCTCGAGCTACCCGATGCCGGCCGAGGAGGCGAACCTCCGCACGATCGGCACCCTCCGCAGTCGCTACCCGGGCGTGCCGATCGGCTACTCCGGGCACGAGCGCGGCCTGCAGATCTCGCTCGCCGCGGTGACCCTCGGTGCCGTGGCCGTCGAGCGGCACATCACACTCGACCGGGCGATGTGGGGCTCCGACCAGGCCGCCTCGCTCGAGCCGACGGGCTTCGAGCACCTCGTGCGCGACATCCGCGTGATCGGCGAGGCGATGGGCGACGGTGTGAAGCGCGTGTTCCCGGGCGAAGAGGCGCCGCGGGCGAAGCTGCGGCGGGTTCCCGCGCTGTGAGTCGCGCCCCTCACGCGGGCGGCGCAGGCCCCGAGGGTGGCGCAGGCGGCGCGCTCGCCGACGATGCCGCCGGCGGGCAAGTTGCCAACGGTCGACGGCTCCTCGTGATCGCCGATTCCGACTCCTACGTGAAATGGGGCGCGGCGTTCGCCTCCCGGCTGCCCGACGGGTGGAGTGCAGAGCTCGTCGTGCTGCAGACCCCCGTGCACCCGAGTGCGCGGCAGCTGCGCGCGGCGCTCGCGGGCAGCGCGTTCACGGTCGAGACGGTGCCCACGATCGGTTTCGGCGAGCTGCCCGTGCATCTCGCCCGCAGCCGCCCCGACGCCGTGCTCCTCGCGCTCCGCGGCCCGCTCGTACGAGTCGTCGCGCCCATCGTCGCGGGTGGGCCGGGCCGCCCGGTGCTCGTGAGCGGGTTTCCCGGACTCACGATTCCGGCCGAACGCAAGGCGATCGTCTACCGCGAGCAGGTCGACCTCATCGTGCTGCACAGCCGGCGCGAGATCCGTGCGTTCCGCGCCAATGCCGTCGAGCTCGGCGTCGCGGTCGAGTTCGGTCTCGCGACCCTCGCCTTCTTGCCCGACGGTCGGGCAGCGGATGCCGCGGCGCCCGAACCGCGCTCCGACCTCGTCTTCGCGGCGCAGGCCAAGGTTCCCGCCGACCGCGAGGATCGCGTTCGGCTGCTCGGCTGGCTCGCCGACGCCGCTCGCCGGCACCCCTCGCGGCGGGTCGTCGTCAAGGTGCGGGCGAGGCGCGGTGAGGCGCAGACGCACGCCGAGGCCTTCGACTACGCCGAGCTGCTCGACGACCCCGACGTGCGCCGGACGCTCGGCGGCTCGCTGCCGCCGAATCTCGTCGTCGAAGACGGCCCGATGGCCGATCACCTCGCACTGGCCGCCGGGCTCGTGACGGTCAGTTCGACGGCGGCGCTCGAAGCCGTGGCTGCCGAATTGCCGACCCTGCTGATCGACGAGTTCGGCGTGACGCCGAAGCTCATCAACACGGTCTTCGAGGGCAGCGGGCTGTTCGGCGGGGCCGATGCCCTCGCCCGCTGGGAACTCAGGCAGCCCGCCGAGGGCTGGCTCGCCGACAACTACTTCCACGGTCGCGAGCACGACGACTGGGGCGAGCACCTCGAGTCGCTCCTCGATCGCCGGGCCGCCCGCGCGCTCGCGCCGCGTGTGCGGGTGCACAACCTCTCGGGCGGCGCGCTGCGCCGTGCCTTCGAGCGAAAGCGCATGCTCGGCGAACACGACCGCTCGATCACGGGGGCCGCCGCGATGATCGTGGCGATCCCGGCCCGATGGATCGTGCGCCGCGTTCGCCGCGTGCGTGCACGCCTGCGTGGAGCAGGGCGAGTCGCTCCGGGTACCGCGATCGTCGATGTCTGATCGACTTTCGGCGCGCCCTGCGTCCGTCGTGCTCCAACCCATCTGTGCCGTGAGCTGCGAAGCCGCAGCGCAGCCGTCACCAAGTTCGGCTCGGGCCGGAGCCTGACGTGACCCGAAATGGGGGTAGAGCACGGTCGGCATGGTTCGGTCCCCGTCGGGGACGACCCCGATAAGGTGCCACAGACTCCGATCTGAAAGGCAAAGAATGGACTTTGCAGATTCCCTAACTGCTCTGGCGCAGAAGGTCCAGAATCAACGCGACGCGATTCTCACCGAGGAGGCGACCAAGAACGCCTTCGTCATGCCGTTCATCTCGAATGTGCTGGGCTATGACGTGTTCGACCCGCTCGAGGTCGTGCCTGAGTACACGGCCGATGTGGGCATCAAGAGAGGCGAGAAGATCGACTACGCGGTCATGCGTGACGGCGAAGTTCAGCTGCTCATCGAGTGCAAGAGTTCTACTGCCTCGTTGAAGTTCGAGCACACGTCGCAGCTCTTCCGATACTTTGGCGTCACCAACGCACGCATCGCCGTGCTCACCAATGGGCAGGTCTACCACTTCTTCACTGATCTCGATGCCCCCAACAGAATGGATGAGAAGCCGTTCCTCGTGTTGGATCTGCTGGACATCGACGAGATGCTCATTCCAGAGCTCAAGAAGCTCACCAAGGATGCCTTCGACCTGGAGTCGGTCATCAATGCTGCGGGGGAACTCAAGTACATCGGCCAGCTGAAGCGTGCAATCGCCGAGCAGTTCCGTACCCCGGGCGAGGACTGGGCGAAGTTCTTCATTTCGAAGGTCTACGACGGTTCGATCACTCAGCGCGTGCGAGAGCAATTCGCGCCGCTGGTGGCGAAGGCATCCGCGCAGTTCCTGAACGACCAGGTCAACGATCGGCTGAAGGCCGCACTCCAAGGTGGTGGGTATTCTGCAGACGGTGCGACGACTCTGACGAGCGAGGAAGTCGTCCACGACGATCTTGACCGCGACACCGAGATTGAGACAACCCTCGAAGAGCTGGAGGCCTACCAGATCGTGAAGGCGATCGCCTGTAGCGAGGTCAAGCCGCAACGGGTGTCGCAACGAGACTCGAAGTCGTACTTCGCGATTCTGCTCGACGATAACAACCGCAAACCCATCGCCCGTCTCCACTTCAACTCACGGAAGCAGAAATACCTCGGCTTGATGGACGCCGACAAGGTCGAGACGCGGCACCCGATCGATGGCGCAGAGGACATCTACCAATTCGCCGAACAGATCCGTGAAGCTGTGGCGCGCTACCGGTAGCGCCTATCCAGGTTCGTAGACCACGGCGCAGGGAAATCGGGGTCGTGAAACCGCTCAGCGCCCCGAGTGCTCCTGGACGTGCGTCAGGTACGAGGCGGCGTTGCGCTGGATGCCCGCCCGCTCGTCGTCGCTGAGCTCGCGTCGCACCTTCGCGGGAACCCCCGCGACGAGCGAGCCCGGCGGCACGACCGTGCCCTCGAGCACGACGGCGCCCGCGGCGACGAGTGAGCCCGCCCCGATGACGGCGCCGTTCAGCACGGTCGCGCTCATGCCGATGAGGCTGTGGTCTTCGATCGTGCAGCCGTGCAGCACGGCGCCGTGCCCGACCGAGACGCCGCTGCCGACGGTGAGCGGGTAGCCCGCGTCGACGTGGCACACGACGGTGTCTTGCAGGTTCGAGTCTTCGCCGATGCTGATCGGCTCGGCCTCTGCGCGCAGCACCGCGTTGTACCAGACGCTCGAGCGGGCGGCGAGGCGCACATCGCCGACGATGACGGCTCCGGCGGCGACGAACGCCGTCTCGTCGAGCACGGGTGCGGCGATGCCGGCGAGGGTCACGATGCGGGCCGAGGGATCTGCAGACATGCGGCCAAGCCTACGCGCGCCCGGGCCGCCCGGGCCGACGGCGCCGGGCGCGCACCGCCCGGGACACCAGCCGATACGCCGCCCCGATCGCGAGCACCGCGACCCCTGCTCCGATCGACACGGGCGGAAGGGTCGCGACGAGCACGAGGCATCCGACCGCCCCTGCTGCCGAGAGCGCTCGTGGAACGCGACGTTCCGGCCGAGGCTGTGTGATCGCCGCGAGGTTCGCCACGAGGTAGTAGAGCAGCACGCCGAACGACGAGAAGCCGATCGCGCCGCGCAGATCGACGGTTGCGACGAGCACGACGACGGCGAGGGCGACGGCGATCTCGGCGACGTGCGGCACCCGGAACCGCGGATGCACCCGGGCGAGCGGGCGCGGCAGTTCGTCGTCGCGCGCCATCGCGAGGGCCGTGCGTCCGATGCCCGCCAACAGCGCGAGCAGCGCGCCGAGCGCCGCGACGGCGGCGCCGACGCGCACGACGGGGGCGGCCCACAGCCAGCCTGCGGCATCGACGACGTCGACGAGCGGGGCGATGGATGTCGCGAGCCCATCCGGCCCGAGGGCGCCGAGTGCCGCCGCGCCGACGGCGGCGTACACGAGCACCGCGATGCCGAGGGCGATGCCGATCGCGCGGGGGATCGTGCGCGAGGGGTCGCGCACCTCTTCGCCGAGCGTCGCGATGCGGGCGTAGCCGGCGAACGCGAAGAACAGCAGCCCGGCCGACTGCAGCACGCCGAGCCAGCCCGGGTCGAGCAACCCGGCGTCGACGGGCGCCGGCGCCGCAGCACCGGCCGACGCGTCGAACCACGCCGTCGCCCCGGCCGCCACGACGAGCGCGAGCACGGCGAGCACGCCGATCACGATGACCGTCGCCACTCGGGCGGTGCGCGTGATGCCGCGCAGGTTCACGACGGCGATCGCGACGACGGCGACGACGGCGAGCGGCCGTTGCCAGTCGGGCGGGGCGAGGTAGGCGGCGAACGTCATCGCCATGGCGGCGCAGCTCGCGGTCTTGCCGATGACGAAGCTCCACCCTGCGAGAAAGCCGGGCCAGTCGCCGAGGCGCTCGCGGCCGTATCGGTAGGCGCCGCCCGACTCGGGGTACCGGGAGGCGAGCTGCGCCGTCGAACTCGCGTTCGCGAAGGCGACGAACGCCGCGATCGCGAGTCCGATCATGAGGCCGGCCCCTGCCGCCTGCGCTGCCGGCGCGAACACCGCGAAGACGCCCGCGCCGACCATCGCGGCGAGGCCGATCGCGACCGCCTGGCGCAGCCCGAGGCTGCGGGCGAGGGAGGGCTGGTGCACGCTCGCACACTATTGCATTCCGGTGACGGCGTGCCCCTCGTACCGCCCGGCGCCGTCGCCGAAGTCGATGTCGGTCATCCCGGCTGCGCCGCTCGCTAGGATCTACGGCATGTCATCGCCCACGCACCCCGCCGTCGACCGTGTCACCGAGGCCCTCGCCGGGCACGGCCTCAGCCCTGAGATCGTCTGGTTCGACGATGCCGTCACGACCGCCCCGCTGGCTGCCGAAGCGCTCGGCGTCGAGGTCGCCCAGATCGCGAACTCCCTCGTGTTCACGATCGACGACGAGCCGATCCTGGTGCTCACCTCGGGTTCGCACCGGGTCGACACCGAGTGGCTCGGGCAGCAGCTCGGCGGCGTCATCCGCCGTGCCTCGAAAGAGATGGTGAAGGATGCGACCGGTCAGGTGATCGGCGGCGTGGCACCGCTGGGCCACCCTTCGCAGGTGCGCACGATCGTCGACGTGCAGCTCGCCGACTACCCCGTCGTGTGGGCGGCCGCCGGCCATGCGAAGTCGGTGTTCCCGACCTCGTTCGACGAGCTCGTGCGCATCACGGGCGGCACGCCGAGCGCGGTCGAGCCGGGCACGGCCGTCGCGTAGCGATCAGCAAGCGCCGAGCCCCCGCCCCAGGCGCAGCGCTCACCGCCCGTTTCAGGTGTCGCGCCGTGCCCCCGCGTCGGCCTGCACGGTGAAGATCGTCGGCTCGAGGTAGCCGCGCTCGGCGAACGCCGCGAGCACCTCGCGGGTCACGACGGGCACGAGCGCGTCGACCATGAGCGCGATCGCCGCCCCGCCGAAGCCGCCGCCCGTCATGCGCGCGCCGATCGCACCGGTCGCCTGCGCGGTCTCGACGGCGAGGTCGAGCTGGGGCACAGAGATCTCGAAGTCGTCGCGCATCGAGACGTGCGAGGCGTCGAGGAACGGCCCGATCGCGCCGGGCCCGTGCTCGCGCAGGGTTCGCACGGTGTCGAGCACGCGCTGGTTCTCGGTGACCACGTGCCGCACGCGGCGAAAGGTCTCGTCATCGAGCAGCGAGGCGGCGCGATCGAGATCGTCGACGCGGATGTCGCGGAGCGACTCGACGCCGAGCGCCGCTGCGCCGGCCTCGCACGAGGCACGGCGCGCCGCATACCCGCCGGTCGAGTGGGCATGCTCGACGCGAGTGTCGATGACGAGCACCGAGAGTCCGTCGGCGCGGAAGCCGAGCGGGATCACCTCGGCGTCGAGGCTGCGGCAATCGAGGAAGACACCGGCGTCGGCTTCGCCGAGCAGCGACGCCGACTGATCCATGATGCCCGTCGGGGCGCCGACGGCGCGGTTCTCGGCGAGGCGGCCGACCTTCGCGAGCGTCGGCCGGTCGAGACCGAGGCCCCAGTGCTCGTCGAGGGCGAGGGCGACGGCGCACTCGATCGCGGCCGACGACGAGAGACCCGCACCGATCGGCACCTCGGAGGCGACGTAGAGGTCGACGCCCCGCACGTGCGCGAGGTCGGTGCCGAACTGGCCGAGCGCCCAGGCGACGCCGAGCGGGTAGGCGGCCCAGTCGCTCACGGCGTCGGGCGTGAGCTCGTCGAGGTGGATCGTCACGGCCTCGGGCGAGAAGGCCGAGGCGACGCGGATGACGCGGTCGTCACGATCCCCGAGGGCGACGGCGGTGCGGCGGTCGATGGCGAACGGGAACACGAAGCCGTCGTTGTAGTCGGTGTGCTCGCCGATGAGGTTGACCCGCCCCGGCGCCGACCAGACGCCCGCGGGGCGCCGGCCGTACCATTCCGCGAAGCCGTGCTCGGCAGTCGCGGTCACCCGTGTCGTCGCATTCATACTGCAGCCCTTCCGATCGCGGCGCGCAGCGCCTCTGCCTGGGATTCGGGGGTGACATCGCCGATCCATGCTCCCATCGCCGCCTCCGAACCGGCGAGGAACTTCAGCTTGTCGGCGGCCCGTCGCGGGCTCGTGAGCTGCAGCATGAGCCGAACGTCACCCCGACGCTCGTGCACGGGCGCCTGGTGCCACGCCGCGATGTAGGGCGTGGGGGTGTCGTAGAGCAGGTCGACGCCGCGCAGCAGCCGCAGGTAGAGCGAGGCGAGTTCGTCGCGCTCGTCGAGCGTCGTCTCGGCGAGGTCGGGCACGTGACGGTGGGGGAGCAGGTGCACCTCGATCGGCCACCTCGCGGCGAACGGCACGAACGCCGTCCAGTGCTCGCCGGCGAGCACGACGCGGGGGCCGCCGCGCTCGCGTTCGAGCAGATCGGCGAAGAGCGTCGGCCCGTAGTCGTCGATCGAAGCGAGGAGGCGCTCGGTGCGGGGCGTCACGTAGGGGTACGAGTAGATCTGGCCGTGCGGGTGGCCGAGGGTCACGCCGATCGCCTCGCCGCGGTTCTCGAACGGGAACACCTGCTGCACGCCCGGCAGCGCCGAGAGGGCCGCGGTGCGCTGCGCCCACGCCTCGATCACGGTGCGGGCGCGCGAGAGCGTCTGCGTGCCGAACGACCCCTCGTGCTCGGGGCTGAAGCAGACGACCTCGCAGCGGCCGATCGAGGGCAGGGTGCGCTCGAGGCCGACCCGGCGGAGCGATGCGAGGGCGTCGGAGCCGGAGGCATCCGCTTCGCCCAGTGCGGGGCCGAACGACGGCGAGCGGTTCTCGAAGACCGCCACGTCGTAGACGCTCGGGATCTCGGACGGGTTGCCGGGGCGCTGCGGGGCGAGCGGGTCGAGGTCGGCCGGCGGCAGGAACACGCGGTTCTGGCGTGCGGCGGCGATCGAGATCCACTCGCCGGTGAGGGCGTCCTGGCGCATCCAGGCGTTCGTCGGCCGTGGGTCGAGCACTCGCTCGTCGGCCGCTCGCTCGGCCGGCAGGGTGGAGTCGGCATCATCGAAGTAGATGAGCTCGCGGCCGTCGGCCAGCAGCGTCGAGGTCACGGTGATGCGAGGGTCGACAGGGGCAGCGGATGCCGCGCCGGCGACGTCGTTCGTGTCGGTCACGCGCCACACCCTACGCTTCTTTCGTTTCGCAAACAAACCGGTTTCGTATTGCAAAGTCGGCCACGAGGGCGGATGATTCGGGGTATGACCATCGACCCCGGGGCCGCGACGGCCGCGACGGCCGTGGGGGCTGCAGGGGCGCCCCTCGATGCCCCGCGACGGCGTGAACTCGCGCTCGCCCTCGTCGCCGAACGCGGCTTCGTGCGCGTCGCCGAGCTCTCGCGGGCGTTCGGGGTCACGACCGTCACGGCGCGAGCCGACCTCGACGCACTCGAACGGCAGGGCGGCATCCGGCGGGTGCACGGCGGCGCGGTGCCGCTCTCGTCGCCGCTCGCGGCGGAGCGCCCCGAACGCGAACCGAGCTTCGAAGAGGCGCTCGAGGCATCCGTCGAACCGAAACGGCTGATCGGCGAGGCCGCGGCCGCGCTCGTGCGAAGCGGCCAGAGCATCATCCTCGACGTCGGCACCACGACCCTGCAGATCGCGCGTGCGCTGCGGGCCCGCACCGACCTCGACGACCTCGTCGTGTTCACGAACGGCCTCTCGATCGCGCTCGAGCTCGAACCCGAGATCCCGCGGTTCACGGTCGTCGTCACAGGCGGCACGCTGCGGCCGAAGCAGCACTCGCTCGTGCACCCCCTCGCCGGCTCGATGCTCGACGAGGTGCACGTCGACCTCGCCTTCATCGGCTGCAACGGGGTCGACGCCGTGCACGGCGTCACGAACGCGAACCTGCCCGAGGCCTCGGTCAAGGCGCTCATGATGCGAGCGGCGGCCCGATCGATCGTCGTCGCCGACGCGGCCAAGCTGGGCGAGGTGCATCTCGGGCGAATCGCCCCGGTCGACGCATTCGACGCACTCGTGACGGATGTCGCTGCGCCGTCGCCGATCGTCGCCGAACTGCTCGACGCGGGGCTCGCAGTGCACCTTGCGCGAGACTCTAGAGTGGATCCATGACCCTTCCCACGGGCGAGCAGTTCGCCCTCGAGACGTCGACGTCGAGCGGCGAGATCCGCGCCACGATCACCGCCGTCGCAGCCGGCATCCGCACCCTCAGCATCAACGGCATCGACCTCGTGCCGCCGTTCGCCGAAGACCAGACGCCGCCCATGGGGGCCGGCATCGTGCTCGTCCCGTGGCCCAACCGCATCCGTGACGGCCGTTGGAGCCACGACGGCGTCGACCACCAGCTGGCGATCTCGGAGCCCGCGAAGAACAACGCCATCCACGGGCTGCTGCGCAACACCGAATACCGCGAGATCGCCCGCGAACGCGACTCGGTGACCCTCTCGGCCAACGTCTACCCGCAGCTCGGCTACCCGTACCTGCTCGGCACGGCCGTGCACTACGAACTCGTCTCGGACGGGCTGAAGGTCACGCACTACGTCGAGAACCTCGGCGCCGACCCGGCCCCCGTCGCGATCGGCACGCACCCCTACCTGAAGATCGGCGGCGTGCCGACGGCCGACCTCGAACTGCGCCTCGACGCCGCAAGCCACATCGAGGTCGACGAGCGGCTGCTGCCGACCGGCGAGGTGCCCGTCGACGGCACCGAATGGGACTTCCGCGAGGGGCGCCGCGTCGGCGACGTCTCGCTCGACGACGCCTTCGGCGAGATCGCGAGCGAAGACGGCCAGGTGCTGCACACCCTCACCGCTCCCGACGGGCGCAGCGTCTCGATCTGGGCAGACTCGGGCTTCGAGTACGTGCAGGTCTACACCTCGCGCCGTTTCCCCGGCGAAGACGGCGACGTCGCGATCGCGATAGAGCCCATGACGGCGCCGGCCGAGGCCTTCAACTCGGGCCGCGGTCTGCGCTGGCTCGACCCGGGCGAAGAGTGGCAGATCTCGTGGGGCATCCGCTTCGAGGGCTTCGCGGCGGAGTAGCGCGACGATCGGTCGTGCTCAGGGCGCCACGCACGAGCCCGAGCCGACGCTCGCGTCGAGCCCCGGCGCGGCATCCGCGAGCGGTGCGAGCGTCGCGACGGGAATCGCGAAGCCGACGTTGTCGACCGACTCCGACTTCGCGAAGACCACCGCGGCGACCTCGCCGTCGCCCGTGAGCACGGGGCCGCCCGAGTTGCCGTGGTCGACGTCGGCGGCGAGCGTGACGATGTCGCGCGTCGAGGTGCTGCCGCCCGACTGGATCGTCAGTGGCCCGCTCGCCATGACGTTCGCGGGGCGCAGTTCGAGCGGACCGCCGAAGGGGTACCCGGCCACGGCGACCTCTTGCCCGATGGCGGGCGTCGCGAGCGCGAGCGGCGGGGTCGCGAGCCCGTCGACGGCGATGAGCGCGAGGTCGTTCGCCTCGTCGAAGGCGACGACGCGGCCGGGCGTCGCCGGTTGGCCGGGCGCCTCGACGATCGGTTCGGTGACTCCCGCGACGACGTGCGCGTTGGTCACGATGCGGTCGGGCGCGACGACGAAGCCGCTGCCCGAGAGGGTCGAGCCGCACTGGAAGGCACTGCCGGTGACCCGAACGACGGATGCCGCGGCGCGCGCGAGCTCGGCATCGTCGACGTCGAACGTCGGCAGAGCGGGGCTCTCGGTCGGGCCGCCGAGCACATCGACGAGCCACGGCAGCCCCTCGCCGAGGGTGGCCGTGCGGATCTGGGCGAGCAGCGTGCGGGTGGGCGCCGGGGTGACGGCGTCGAGTCCCTGCAGCACGCGCGAGCCGGCGATCGCGGGCGAGACCACGGGCACGCCCATCGCCGAGACGCCCGAGGCGACGAGGGCCACGACGAACGCCGTGACGAGCAGGTTGCCCACGGCTCCGAGCGTGCGGTCGAGCACGCCGAGCTTGACCGCCCGCGCACCGCGGCGCAGCGCACGACCGATCACCGCGCCGAGCCAGGTGCCGGCGCCGAGCAGCACGAGAGCCGCCGCGATCGCCGCTGGCGCCCGCCACTCGGGCCACGGCACGAGGCCGGCGACCCACGGCATCACGAAGAACGCGGCGACGCCCGCCGCCACGAGGCCCACGAGCCCCGCGGCGGTGCGCAGCAGCCCGGCGCGCCAGCCGTTCACGACCGCCCCGATGAAGACGAGCACGAGGGCGACGTCGAGCACGATGCTCCAGACCACGGGGCTCCTTTCGAGGCCGGGGGAACTCCAGCCTGCGGCATCCGTCTTCGAGAGTGCTGAAGGCGCGCAGACCGTGACGCGGGGAACGCTGCGATGCAGACCGAGAACGGCCCCGTCGTCGGGTCGACGGAGCCGTTCGGTCGTGCGCGGCGCTCCTACATCGTCGGCATCAGCACCGAGTCGATGAGATAGACCGTCGCGTTCGCGGTGTGCACGCCGCCGCAGACGACCGCGGCGTCGTTGACCTTCAGTTCGTCGCCGGAGCCCGTCACCTCGACCGTGCCGCCCTCGACGGTCGTCTGCGTTCCGACGACCTCGTCGGGCGAGAGCTGACCGGGCACCACGTGGTACGTGAGGATCTTCGAGAGGGTCGCCGAATCGGTCTTCAGCGATTCGATCGTCGCGGCGTCGATCTTGGCGAAGGCATCGTCGACCGGCGCGAAGACGGTGAACTCATCGCCGTTCAGCGTGCCGACGAGGTCGACCTCGGGGTTCAGCTGGCCGGAAACCGCGGCGACGAGCGTTGTCAGCAGCGGGTTGTTCGAGGCGGCGACGGCGACGGGGTCGGTGGACATCCCGACGACGGAACCCGGGCCTTCCGGCACGGCGTCGGCGTAGGCGGCGCAGCCCGGGCCGACGAGATCGGCAGCGGGGTCAGCCGTCATGGCCTCTTCGCTCGGCTGACTCTCCTCCGACGACATCGCCGGCTCGTCGCTTTCGGCGGCGCTGCCGCCCATGCTGCAGCCGGCGAGCCCGAGCGCGGCGACAGCCGTGATCGAGAACGCGGCGAGGGCGGTGCGGGTGCTGCGGTTCGTGGAACGCATCGGTCGACTCCTTCGTGATTGGCGACCGCGGAGCGGGTCGTTGCGAGGGGTTCGGCACCCGCGGCAGATCGGATTGGTCGGCCATGCCGCTGCCCCGACCAATCGGATCCGGCCTCCGCGCCGAACCACCGGCGACCCGAGAAAGCAGGACCCCGTGATCACCCTCGCCCTCATCGGCCTCCTCGGAGGCCTCATCACCGGCATCTCGCCCTGCATCCTCCCGGTGCTGCCGGTCATCTTCCTCTCGGGCGGGGCGCAAAGCGCGAGAGGCACGGCGGATGCCCCGGCGGCCGGTCGCTGGCGGCCGTACCTCGTCATCGCGGGGCTCGTGGTGAGCTTCAGCGTCTTCACGCTCGTCGGTTCGCTCCTGCTCGCCCTGCTCGGGCTGCCGCAGGACGTCCTGCGCTGGGCGGGCATCGTCGTGCTGGTGCTCATCGGCATCGGCCTCATCGTGCCTCGCTTCGAAGAGCTGCTCGAGAAGCCGTTCTCGTGGATCCCGAGGAAGGACGTCGGCACCGAGCAGGGAGGGTTCCCGCTCGGCCTCGCCCTCGGCGCCGTCTACGTGCCGTGCGCGGGGCCGGTGCTCGCGGCGATCACAGTCGCGGGGTCGACCGGCCGCATCGGGGTCGAGACCGTCGTGCTGACCGTGTCGTTCGCCGTGGGCGCCGCGTTTCCGCTCCTCGTCTTCGCCCTCGCAGGGCGACGGGTCGCCGAACGGGTCAGGACCTTCCGCACGCATCAGCGCGGCATCCGCATCACGGGCGGCGTCGTGATGCTCGCGCTCGCCACAGGGCTGGTCTTCAATCTTCCCCAACTGCTGCAGCGGCTCGTGCCCGACTACACGAGCGCGTTCCAGCAGGAGCTCGCCGATTCCGAGGAGGTCACGCGTGCGCTCGACCTCGGCGGACTCGTGAACGACGAGAACGACGAGCTCGACCAGTGCACGAACGGTGCCGCCGACCTCGAGTCGTGCGGCACCGCACCGTCGATCAGGGGCATCGACCAGTGGTTCAACACCGACGGCGGGGCGGCGGTCGACCTCGCCGAGCTCCGCGGCCGAGTCGTGCTCGTCGACTTCTGGGCGTACTCGTGCATCAACTGCCAGCGCTCCATCCCGCACGTCGTCGCCTGGGACGGCGCCTACCGCGACGCCGGACTCTCCGTCGTCGGCATCCACTCGCCCGAGTACGCCTTCGAGAAGGAGCCGCGCAACGTCGCGGCGGGCATCGCCGGCTTCGGCATCGACTACCCCGTCGGCCTCGACAACTCGCTCGCGACGTGGACGAACTATCGCAACCGCTACTGGCCGGCGCACTACCTGATCGACGCCGACGGGGTCGTGCGCCACATCTCCTTCGGCGAGGGCAACTACGCCGCGACCGAGGGCCTCATCCGCGAACTGCTGCAGGACGCCGACGCCGACGTCGTGCTGCCGCCCGTCACCGAGCAGGCCGACGACACCCCCGAGGCCGGTTCCACGACGCCCGAGAGCTTCCTCGGCACGACGAAGCAAGTGAACTTCGCCGGCGGCGAGCCGTATCGCCGGGCGACGACGGACTTCGTCTTCCCGAAGCGACTCGCTGCCGACTCATTCGCCCTCGACGGCGCGTGGGCGCTCGACACGCAGTCGATCGCCCCGTCGACGGGCGACGCGCGCGTGCGGCTCGACTACACCGCGCGCGAGGTGCGGATGGTGCTCGGCGGCGAGGGCACGATCGTCGTCGACGACAGCGGGCAGCGACGCGAGATCGCCGTGAGCGGCGTGCCGAGGTCGTACGAGCTCGTGAAGACGGATGCCGCGGCATCCGGAATCATCACCGTCACCGTGAGCCCCGGTGTCGACGCCTACTCCTTCACATTCGGATGAACCATGTCGTCGCACCGCAGCGCGCGGTCGTCGTGGCCCGCACGGCGACCGGCACCCGATCTGGCATGCTGGGGCGCGTGGCCGACCGCGACAGTGATCTCACTGCGCCGGTGCCCGATCCGACCGCGGAACAACTGCTCACGCGCGTCGGCACGGGCGACCGGGACGCCTTCGGCGCGCTCTACGACCAGACGTCGGCGCGGGTCTTCGGCCTCGTGCGCCGGCTCGTGGTCGACCCGGCGCAGGCCGAGGAGGTGACGCAGGACGTGTACCTCGAGATCTGGCAGACCGCCCCGAGATTCGACGCGGCCCGCGGCAGCGCCCTCGCCTGGATGTTCACCCTCGCGCATCGACGTGCGGTCGACCGCATCCGGGCGTCCCAGGCGGCGCGCGATCGCGACCTCCGCATCGGCGTGCGCGACCTCGACGTGCCTGTCGACACGGTCGCCGAAGCGGTCGAGATCAGGGTGGAGCACGAACGGGTGGTCGACGCGCTCGATGCACTCAGCGAACTGCAACGCGAGTGTGTTTCGCTGGCCTACTACGGCGGGCTCACGCAGACTGAGATCGCCGACCGCCTCGAGGTGCCGCTCGGCACGGTCAAGACCCGATTGCGAGACGGGATGATCAGATTGCGAACCGCATTGGGGGTGACGACATGAGCGAGTCGAACGAGCCGCGTGACGAGCACGACGGAATTCGCGACGAGTCCGCGCCCGACGAGCTCGACGCGCTCCGCGACGCCGTCGCCGCGTACGCGCTCGACGCGGTCGACGCCGACGAGCGGGAGGCCGTCGAGCGTGCGCTCGCCGACGACCCCGAGTTGCGGGGCGACGCCGACGGATTCGCCGAGACGGCGGCCCTGCTCGCCGGCGCGGCCGCGCCCATCGAACCGCCGCCCGACCTGAAGTCCCGGATCATGGCGCAGCTCGACGGCCTGCCGCAGCAGCTTCCGGACGCTCCGGTGCCCGCGGCGCCCGCTCCACCGCGCGAACCCGGCCCGGCCGAGCGCGCTGCGAAGCGTCGCTGGTTCCAGCGTCCGGGGGCGATCATCGCGGCGGCTGCGGCATCCGTCGTGCTCATCGCCGGGGCGATCATCGGAATCGGATGGGCCGGACCCAATGGCTGGGGCGCGCAGCGCGAGATGGCGGCGATCGCCGAGGCGCCCGACGTGGAGTCGTCGACGCACGAACTCGAGGGCGGCGGCGCCGTCACGCTCTACTGGTCGGCCGAGCAGGGCCGCTCCGGAGTCGTCGTCGAGGGGCTGCCCGATGTCGGCGCCGACTCGACCTACGAGCTCTGGTACATCGACGACGCGGGCGCGCAGTCGGCGGGCACCTTCGACGTGCAGGGCGACGAGACCTGGCGTGTGCTCGACGGCGACTTCGCACCGGGTGTCGCCGTCGGCGTCACCGTCGAGCCCGCGGGCGGTTCGCCGCAACCCACGACCGAACCGATCGTCGTCATCCCCACGTAGTCGACCTGCGACAACGGATGCCGCAGCGCCCGGGCCTCTCGGTTAGGGTCTGAATGCCCGCACGCTTCGGCCGGGCCCAGCACACGATGAGGAGTCCGGATGCGCGTCGGCATGTTCCTGAATTACGCAGGCGGGTTCCGCGAGGTCGCGGGCGAGGTCGTCGAGCTCGAACAAGCCGGCGTCGACCTCATCGCCGTGCCCGAGGCGTACTCGTTCGACGCCGTGAGCCAGCTCGGCTTCCTCGCGGCCCGCACGTCGACCATCACGCTGGCCTCCGGCATCCTGCAGCTCTACACGCGCACGCCGACGCTCACGGCGATGACGGCCGCGGGCCTCGACTACGTCTCGGACGGCCGGTTCGAGCTCGGCATCGGGGCATCCGGCCCGCAGGTCATCGAGGGCTTCCACGGCGTGCCCTACGACGCGCCGCTCGGCCGTACGCGCGAACTCGTCGACATCTGCCGCATGGTCTGGCGCCGCGAACCGGTCGTGCACGACGGTCGCCGCTACAGGATCCCGCTGCCCGCGGGGGAGGGCACGGGGCTCGGCAAGCCGCTGAAGCTCATCAACCACCCCGTGCGCGAGCGCATCCCGATCACGATCGCCTCGCTCGGCCAGAAGTCGGTCGAGCAGACGGCCGAGATCGCCGACGGCTGGCTGCCCATGTTCTTCCACCCCGAGCGGGCGGCCGGCGTGTGGGGCGACGCGCTCGCCGCTGGTGCCGCCAAGCGCGCCCCCGAGCTCGCCCCGCTCGACGTCTTCGCGAGCCCGGCACTCGCGATCACCGAAGACCCGCAGCTCGAGGCGCTCGCGCTCGCCGCAACGAAGCCGCAACTCGCCCTGTACGTCGGCGGCATGGGTGCGCGCGGCAAGAACTTCTACAACGACCTCATCGCGAGCTACGGCTTCGAGGCCGACGCCGCGCGCATCCAAGACCTCTACCTCGAGGGACGCAAAGACGAGGCGGTCGCCGCGGTGCCCGACGAACTCGTGCGGGCCATCTCGCTCATCGGGCCGGCCGGCCGCGTCGCCGAGCGCGTTGCCGCCTTCGCAGAGGCCGGCGTCACGACGCTCGCGGTCACGCCGCTCGGCCGAAGCTCGGCCGAGCGCGTCGCGCTCATGAGCGGGCTGCGCGCGATCGTCGGCTGAACGCCGGCCATGCGGCATCCGCTCGGCCGACTCGACGAGCAGCGGGCGAGCGGATGCCGCGTGGCCGAACTTCACTCCGCGAACTCGCGCCAGACTCTGGCGCCGGGCCGACGACGGGTCTAGCGTGGGGAATGTGCTCGCGATGACGCGGACGCAAGGGGACACCTGGGGAGGAGCCGTCATGGCGGGAACGTTCGAACTCTACGAGGACGCGGGCGGGCAGTACAGGTTCCGGCTGAAGGCCGGCAACGGCCAGACGATCGCCGCCTCCGAGGCCTACACGACGAAGGCAGCCGCGAAGAACGGCATCGAGTCGGTGCGCACCAATGCTCCCGACGCCGACCTCGTCGACCTGACCGAGTAGTTCGAGCGTCCGCCGAGACGGTGCCCGGCAACGCCGGCACCATCGGCTTTCGTTCGCGCCTTCGGCTCGTCGTCGCAACGGTCATCGAACCCGGTCTTCTGCGGGCGTCTGGTGCGAGCGCCAGGCGGTGTACGCCCAGACGGCGAGTGCCAGCATCGGACCCCAGTACCAGAGCGGCAGCACGAGCGAGACGAGCAGCCCGTTCATCGGTGCGCTCGGGTCGCCGACGGTCGTCACGAGCGTGGGACCGGCGGCGATGCAGAGCACTCCGGCCGCGGTGAAGCCCGGCACCGCGGCTGCGAGCACCGGTACCGGGCGCCCGCCGATGAACGGCATCCAGCTCGGGAACACGCGGCCCCACGGCAGGATCAGCCCGAGGGTCAGGATGCTCGCGGCGATCGCACCCGATCCGAGCATGAGGCCGGTTGCGAGCATCGCCGGCGGGAGGTCGACCGCCTCGGGCGCGAAGAGCGGCCACGGCGTGAGCCAGCTCGCGCGAGCGATCGCGTAGGGCAGCGGCCCGAGGGCCGCGAGAATCGTGAGCATCCGGCGATGACGAACGAGCCCGTTCTCGAACCGGCGACCGGCCGGAGTGCCGCGCAGGGCGACGATCGCCAATGCGATCCAGCAGGCGGTCGCGGCCACCGAGACGACGGCCACGAGCAGGTCGGGAAGATCGGCAGCGAGGGCGCCGCCGAATCCCACGACGAATTCCGCGACGCCGTCGAGGGTGAGACCGGCGAGCGAGACGGATGCCGCGGCCAGCACGATGAGCCCGGCGAGCAGGGCGATGCCGAGCCGAGGCGCCCGCACGAGCATCACGGCGATGCAGACGACGCCGGCGACGACCGACGCCAGTCCGAAGAGATACCCCGCGTATGCGATGACCGACATGCTGCCGAGCGCGAAGCCGAGTGCGACGGCGATGGCCGCGGCTCCGATGCCGATCAGGCGCGGGCGGGCGGTGACCGACCCGTCGGGCAGCAGCGCGAGGGTCAGCAGCATCCCGCATGCTCCCGCTGCGACGGCGATCGCGGCGACCGAGGTCGCGCCGAACAGCGCGCCGGCGAGGCTCAGCGTGTCGGCGGCGGCGAACGGGTTCAGCGCCGGCGCGAACAGCCAGACCAGCCCGAGACCGGCGATCCCGGCCGAGCCGATGAGGGCGAGCACGGCGAGGGCACGGGTCGTGCGTGCCGTGCTCGACGAGTCGTGCGGCCGGGTGGGGTCCGTTCCGGTGGCGGCGGTTCGTGCGGTGTCGGTCATGGTCGGCTTCTCCTCGGTGCGAACGGTGTGAGCGAGCGACGCGATCGGTGCGGCTCCCGGCCGATGCTCGCAGTGCCCGCGAACCGCCGCCTCACCCGATCGGGTGACCCGATTGCGGCGGGCCGCCGATAGCGTGGGTCGCGATATGGATGCCGCGTCCGCCCCTGCAACCCCTCCTCCGCCCGGTGCGCTGGGTGCGCCTGCCGCGCCTGCCGCGCCGACGCTCGCGGACTGGGCGTGGGCGGCGGCCGGCACTGCGGCCCTGCTGCCGCTGACGATCGTCGAGCTCTCTCGCCGAGTGGTCACCCCGCAGGGTGTCGCCTGGGCCGTCGTCGTCGTGGCCCTCTTCCTCGTGCTGCACACCACGGTCGCGCTGCGCCGCCGGGCCCCGCGAGGGGCGCTCATCGCGGCATCCGTCGTCATGCTGGCTCTCACGCTCGCGAGCCTGCCGGGCGCCCCGACCGTCGCCGTGCTGCTGCCCAGCAGCCTTGTCTACCTGGTGCTCGTCTTCACGGCCGCCGCGAGCGACGACCGCTGGGCCGACGGCCTCGCCCTCGTCTTCGGCACCGCGGGCGCCGCGATGATGACCGCCGTCGCGATCGCACACGGTTCGATGACGCGCGCCGCGGTGCAACCCGAACCCGGGGTGCTGATCGCGCTCGCGGGGTTCCTCGTCGCCTCGATCGGCGCCGCATGGGCGCTCGGCCGCTATCGGCGCGAGTCGCGCCGCAAGCGCGCCGCGCAGGAACTCGGGCGGGCGCAGGCCGCCGAACTCGCCGTGCAGCGCGAGCGCGAGGTGATCGCCGACGAGCGTCGCCGCATCGGGCGAGAGCTGCACGACGTCATCTCGCACTCGCTCGCGGTCATGGTCGCCCAGGCCGAGGCGGCGCGCGTGCTCCAGAGCCGCGCCGAGGGCGCGGTCGATCCGCGGGCGCGCGTCGCGGTCGAACAGGTCGTCGCCACCGGGCGCGCCGCGATGAACGACATGCGGGGGCTGCTCACGGTGCTCGCCGAGCCCGAGCCCGAGCCCGAGCCCGCGCCCGCGCTCGAATCCGAGCCGCACCGCGGCGTCGCGCCCGACCCGGCAGCGCTCACGCCGAGCCCTGGACTCGCCGACCTCGCCGAGCTCGCCCAGCGCGCTTCGGGCCCGGATCGCTCGGTCGACATCGACTCGACGGGAGTGTCCGGCATCGTCAGCCCGGGCACCGAGCTGACGGCGTACCGCGTGGCGCAGGAGTCGCTCACGAACACGCTGAAGCACTCGCGCCCCCCGACGCGCAGCGAGGTGCGACTCGACTGGACGCCCGATGCGCTCGTGCTGACCGTCACCGACGACGGCACCCCATCGGCCGACCGCCACCCTGGCGTGGGGCGCGGCCTGCGCGGTATGCGCGATCGCGTCGAGCAGATCGGCGGCCGGTTCGAGAGCGGGCCTCGCGACGACGCCGACGGCTGGCAGACCCGCGCGGTCCTTCCGCTCGAGCCGTGCCAGACCTCGGACGGGGCACGAGATGGCTGACGCGTCCGCGCACATCCGGGTGGCCGTCGCCGACGACCAGGAGCTCATCCGATCGGCCGTCGCAGTCATGATCGAAGCGCAACCCGACCTCGAACTCGTGGCCGAGGCATCCGACGGCGCCGAACTGCTGTCTGCGGTGCGGGCGCATCGCCTCGATGTCGTGCTGATGGACATCAGGATGCCGCGGCTCGACGGCATCGAGGCGACGCGCCTCATGACGCTCGAGCACCCGCGCACCAGGGTGCTCGTGTTGACGACCTACGACCTCGACGAGTACGTGTTCGCGGCGGTGCGCGCCGGGGCCAGCGGCTTTCTCACGAAGGACGCGTCGAGTGAGGAACTGGCCGCCGCGATCCGCGCCGTGCACCGTGGCGACGCCGTGCTGGCCCCCCGCGCGACGGCGAGCATCGTCGACTTCGTCGCGCGCGCGCCGCAGCCGCGGGACGCGGAATCGATGCTCGCACCGCTCACGGCCCGTGAACGCGAGGTGCTGGGCGAACTGCTGACCGGCGCCGCCAACGATGCGATCGCCGAGCGGCTCTACATGACCGTCAACACCGTGAAGACCCACGTGGCGTCGATCCTCGCGAAGCTCGGGCTGCCGGACCGCGTGCACGTCGTCATCTGGGCGTACGAGCAAGGGCTCGTGTCGTGGTGACGGCGGAGGATCGTCAGTGGTCGAAGATAGCTTCGAATCATGAGGTCATCATGATTGGCGAAGACGTATGCAAATTCGATTGCTGTCGTGCCCCCGGGGAATTCCGACATCCCGACCCGCGGATTAAAAGTCCGCTGCTCTGCCTCTGAGCTACGGGGGCTGATTCATGACGCAGAAGCGTTGCTATTGCTGCAAGCAGTCTAGGGCACTCGAAGAATTCAATCGACTTCGCTCCTCCAGAGACGGGCACACGCCGCTCTGCAAGGAGTGCAATCGGCTGAAGGCTCGCGAGTACTATGCCCGCAATCGCGAGGCCCATGTGCGCGTCATCATGGCACGCAAGGTCGTTCAGCGGCAGCTGGCCATCGACGCAGTCGGCGCATACTTGCTCGCCCACCCGTGTGTCGACTGCGGAGAGCGTGATGTACGCGTGCTCGACTTCGACCATCGCGACGGCAGCAGCAAGTCCGCGGAAGTGATGCGACTGGCGCAGAACGGCTACTCGGTCGCGCGCGTGATGGTGGAGATCGCAGAGTGCGACGTGCGCTGCCGCAACTGCCACGCGAAGGTCACCTACGAGCGAATGGGCGACAACTGGCGCTCTGCGCTCATGCGTCGCGCTGTTGACGAGGTCTGACCGGCGTCGGCATCCCAGAGGCATGGCGCCCCTTCGGCATCAGGCACGTGGTTCGGACGGCTCCCGGCGAAGGCGGGTAGTCTGTGCGGCGATGGCTTCCGACTTCTCCCGCCCCACCAAGTTTCCGCCGCGCATGTTCGAGGCGTTCCAGGGCGCCGAAGACCCCGCGCACCTGAGCCGGGTCGCCCACGACACCGCCGCGGCGCTGCTCTCGCGGGTGCAGGCCGACCCCGACCCCGAGGTCGTCGCCCGCCTCGTCGCCTTCACCGACGAGCACGGCATCGACGCGATCGCCGAGCTCTGGTCGCGGGCCTCGGCGAGGAGCCTGCCGGGCGCGCTCTGGCGCGTGTACCTGTTGCGCGCGCTCATCCGCCAAGATCCGCGCAGTATGAGCCTCGCGTTCCAGCGCGGGTCGGAGGTGTCGCACACGATCGACCAGGTCGTCGCCGGCGCCGCGGCGCCCGCCGGCCCCGACGAGGTGCTCGAGCTCGCCGACCGCATTCTGCACGGGCTGTTCACGGGCGACTTCGCCGTCGCCCTCGAACGGGCCGCGGCGTTCGCGCGCGTCGCGGCGGTCGGCTCGGCGAGCCTCGCCGACGATGCCGACGCCGTCGACTCGGTGCACCCCGATCGCCCGGCCAAGCTCACGACCCGCGCGTACCGGCTCGCCGAACTCGCCGAGGAACTCGCCTCGTGCGCGCGCCTCTGGCGACGCGACGCACTCGACTGAGCGGCGGCGGCCCCGGCCTCGACCGCGGCCGCGACGCCCGCCGTGACCCCGCGCGCTCGCCCCGCGGGAATGAACGCCCGCCCGGTGTCGTTTAGACTTGACGTGGCCGGCCGCAGTAACCCCGGGCTCCAATATTCGCCGCTCCGAGCGGCCTCGCGCCGAGAGGCGTTCTGCGGCCGGCCATTTCTCATCTCATTCCCGAGCGAGTGGATGCCTCGGCGCGGCGTGAGCACGCGGCATCCGCGTAGCATCGAAGCATGCCTGCGACCGTGACCCTGCTCATCGAACCCGCCCCCGCCGACGCGCAGGGCCTCGACCTCGCATCGACGCTGCGCGAAGTCGACGCCGCCGCCCCGGCGCTGCGCGTCGGCGAGCTGTCGACCCAGCGCGGCGACGGCGTCTTCGAGACCATCGGCGTCGTCGACGGCCATGCGCAGGAGACCGGCCCCCACCTCGAGCGGCTGCGCAACTCGGCGCTCATCTGCGAACTGCCCGAACCCAACCTGGCGCAGTGGCGGGCGGCGATCGACCGGGCCGTCGCGGCGCTGCCCGATCGGGGCGAATGGGCGCTCAAGCTCGTGCTGAGCCGCGGCGTCGAGCACGGCCCCGCCCCGACCGCGTGGCTGCACGCCTCGCCCGCGGCCGACTTCAGCGCGGTGCGCGAGCGCGGCGTCACGGCCGTCACGCTCGACCGCGGGTACGCGCACGACGCCGCGGCGCGCGCGCCGTGGCTGCTGCTCGGCGCGAAGACCCTCAGCTACGCCACGAACATGGCGGCCCTGCGCGAGGCGCACCGCCGCGGCGCCGACGACACGATCTTCGTCTCTTCAGACGGCTACGTCATGGAGGGGCCGACGTCGAGCGTCATCCTTCGGCACGGCGAGGTGTTCTCGACGCCCGCGCCGTCGGGAGCGATCCTGCACGGCACGACGCAGCAGAGCCTCTTCGAGCACCTCGCCGCGACCGGCCGCGCGACCGAGTACCGCGACATCCCGACCGCCGAGCTCGGCACGGCCGACGCCATCTGGCTCGTGTCGAGCGTGCGCCTGGCCGTCGGGGTGACCCGCCTCGACGGGGCATCCGTCGCCTACGACCGCGACGCCACGCGCGCGTTCAACCAGTACCTGCTGAGCCCGCGCGACTGACGCGAGGCCGTGTGCGGGTTACCCGAAGCGGCCCGACACGTAGTCTTCGGTCGCCTGCACCGACGGGTTCGAGAAGATCGTCGTGGTGTCGTCGTATTCGATGAGGTTGCCGGGCTTGCCCGTGCCCGCGATGTTGAAGAACGCGGTCCTGTCGCTGACGCGCGACGCCTGCTGCATGTTGTGCGTCACGATCACGATCGTGTACTTCTGCTTCAGCTCTTCGATGAGGTCTTCGATCGCGAGGGTCGAGATCGGGTCGAGCGCCGAGCACGGCTCGTCCATGAGGATCACCTCGGGGGAGACGGCGATCGCGCGCGCGATGCAGAGGCGCTGCTGCTGGCCGCCCGAGAGGCCGGAGCCGGGGCGGTCGAGACGGTCTTTCACCTCGTTCCAGAGGTTCGCGCCGCGCAGCGACTTCTCGACGAGTTCTTCGGCGTCGGGCTTCGAGATGCGCTTGTTGTTGAGCTTCACGCCCGCGAGCACGTTCTCTTTGATCGACATCGTCGGAAACGGGTTCGGCCGCTGGAAGACCATGCCGACCTGGCGGCGCACGAGCACCGGGTCGACGTCGGGGTCGTAGAGGTTGTTGCCGTCGATGAGCACCTCGCCCTCGACGCGGGCGCCGGGGATGACCTCGTGCATGCGGTTCAGCGTGCGGAGGAAGGTCGACTTGCCGCAGCCCGACGGGCCGATGAACGCGGTCACGCTGCGGGGCTCGATCGCGAGGTTCACACCCTCGACGGCGAGGAACTTCGAGTAGTAGACGTTGAGGTCGCGGACCTCGATGCGCTTGGACACGGGCTTCCTAACTGGGGGTCGGCTCAGCGGCCGAACTTCGGGGCGAAGAATCGGGCCACGAGCCTCGCGAGGAGGTTCAGCAGCATGACGATGACGATGAGGGTGAGTGCGGCGGCCCACGCGCGGTCGAGGTAGGCCTGGGGCGGGTTGCCCTGGTTCGCGTACTGCGTGTACACGAACACGGGCAGCGACTGCATGCGGTCGGCGAAGAGGTTGTAGTTCATGCTCGCGGTGAAGCCGGCGGCGATGAGCAGGGGCGCCGTCTCACCGATGACGCGGGCGACCGAGAGCATGATGCCCGTCGTGATCCCCGCGATCGAGGTCGGCAGCACGACCTTGACGATCGTCAGCCACTTCGGCACACCGAGCGCGAAGGCCGCCTCGCGGAGCTCGTTCGGCACGAGCCGCAGCATCTCCTCGCTCGAGCGCACGACCACGGGGATCATGAGGAGCGACAGCGCGACCGCGCCCGCGATGCCGGTGCGGGTGCCCGGGCCGAGGAAGATCGCGAACAGCGAGTATGCGAAGAGGCCGGCGACGATCGACGGGATGCCGGTCATGACGTCGACGAGGAAGGTGATGCCGCGCGCGAGCCGGCCGCGCCCGTATTCGACGAGGTAGATCGAGGTCATCAGTCCGATCGGGATCGAGATGACCGCCGCCGCGCCCGTCATCAGCAGGGTGCCGATGATCGCGTGCAGGGCGCCGCCGCCCTCGCCGGTGACGTTGCGCATCGACATCGAGAAGAAGTCGGCGTCGAATCGTGCCGCGCCGAGGCTCACGACCGTGATCGCGAGCGAGACGAGCGGGATCATCGCGAGCACGAAGGCGCCCGTGACGAGCGCCGTGACGAGGCGGTCCATCGCGCGGCGCCGGCCCTCGACGAGGGTCGAGAACAACCAGATCGCGGGAATGTAGAGCAGCGCGCCGACGAAGAGCGATCCGCCCCAGTCGAAGCCCGCGCCCGAACCGATCGCGACGACGCCGAAGACCGCGGCGGCGACGGCGATCGCCGCGACGAGAATGACCCAGGGCGCCGACGTCGGCAGGCGGCCGGCGGTGAGCGAGTTGGCGATGGGGGCGGATGTCTCGGGCGCCCGAGTGGTCTGGAGGGTCATCAGTTGGCTCCCGAGAATTCCTTGCGGCGACTGACGATCCAGCGCGCGAAGGCGTTGACCGCGAAGGTCACGACGAAGAGGATGAGGCCCGTGGCGATCAGCACGTTGACGTTCAGTCCGTATGCCTCGGGGAAGCTGAGCGCGATGTTCGCCGCGATCGTGTTGGGGTTGACCGAGGTCAGCAGCTGGAACGAGATCACCGGCGAGGCCGAGAGCACCATCGCGACGGCCATCGTCTCGCCGAGCGCGCGGCCGAGACCGAGCACCGACGCCGAGACGATGCCCGAGCGGCCGAACGGCAGCACGGCCGTGCGGATCATCTCCCAGCGGGTGGCGCCGAGGGCCAGCGCCGCCTCTTCGTGCAGCACCGGCGTCTGCAGGAAGATCTCGCGGCAGATGGCGGTCATGATCGGCAGCACCATGACGGCCAGCACGAGGGCCGCCGTCAGGATCGTGCGACCCGTGGCCGACGGCGTGCCGCTGAAGAGCGGGATCCAGCCGAGGTTCTCGTTGAGCCAGCCGTAGGCGCCCACGAGCGCCGGGGCGAACACGCCGATGCCCCAGAGGCCGAAGACGACCGAGGGCACCGCGGCGAGCAGGTCGACGATGTAGCCGAGCACCGACGCGAGCCGGCGCGGCGCGTAGTGCGAGATGAAGAGCGCGATGCCGATCGAGATCGGCAGGGCGACGACGAGTGCGAGCGCGGCGGCCCAGATCGTGCCGAAGACGAGCGGACCGACGTAGTCCCAGAAGTTCGTCTTGAGAATCGAGGCGTCTTCGCTCGTGGCGACCACCGCGGGGATGCTCTGCACGATGAGGAAGACCGCCACCGCTGCGAGGGTGACGAGGATCATCGTTCCGGCGAACACCGCTGAGCGCGAGAAGACGAGGTCGCCGATGCGGAGCTTCGCCCTGATCGGGGCCGGGGCCGGTGCTGGTGCCGGTGCGGTCGTCATCTGGTGGGATCCTCGGGTTCGTGTCGGGTTCGTGTCGGGGGTTCGGAGGTGTCGGGGGGGTGGTTGTTCTCGAAACGCGTTCATGCCCGACCCCGACCGAAATCGACGGGGTCGGGCACGAAGCTGCTACTGGATCGAGTCGATCGCAGCCGTGATCTTCTCGCGGAGCGTGTCCGAGATCGGCGCCGAGCCGGCGTCGGCCGCCGCGACGTCCTGGCCCTCAGGGCTCGCGATGTAGCCGAGGTAGCCCTTGACGAGGTCGACGTTCGCCGGGTCCTCGTACTGGCCGCACGCGATGAGGTAGCTCACGAGCACGATCGGGTAGACGCCGGCCTCTTCCGAGGTGCGGTCGATTTCGATGGCGAGGTCGCCCTCGGCGCGGCCCTCGGCGAACGGCGAGTGGTCGACGATCGCAGCGGCGGCCTCGGGGGAGTACGGCACGAACTCGTCGCCGACCTTGATCGAGACGGTGCCGAGGTCACCGGCGCGCGAGGCGTCGGCGTAGCCGATGGTGCCGTTGCCGTTGCTCACGGCGTCGACGAGGCCCGAGGTGCCCTGAGCGGCTTCGCCACCCTCGAACGGCCAGACGCCGTCGGCTTCCCAGCTCCAGACATCAGCAGCAGCGGCGCCGAGGTACTCGGTGAAGTTCTCGGTGGTGCCCGAGTCGTCCGAGCGGTGCACGGGCGTGATGGCGAGATCGGGGAGCGTCGCGTCGGGGTTCGTCGCGGCGATCGCCGGGTCGTTCCAGTTCGTGATCGTGCCGGCGAAGATGCCCGCGACCGTCGCCGCGTCGAGGTCGAGCGAGTCGACGCCCTCGAGGTTGAAGATCACGGCGATGGGCGAGATGTAGAGCGGGAGCTCGACGATGCTCGAGTCGGGGGCGCACTTCTTGAAGCCGCCCGCGGCGAGCTCCTCGTCTTTGAACGCACGGTCGGAGCCGGCGAAGTCGCTGGCGCCCTCGAGGAAGGTCTCGCGACCGGCACCCGAGCCGGACGGGTCGTAGTCGACGGTGACGTCGGGGTTCGCGGTCTGGAAACCGGCGATCCACGACTGCTGGGCGGCATCCTGCGAGGACGCCCCCGCGCCGACGAGGTTGCCCGAGAGCGTCGATGCCGACTCCGACGGAGCTGCGCCGCCTTCGTTCGTCGCACAGGAGCTGAGCGCGATCGCCGCGGTGACGGCGATGACGGCGGGCACGCCGAGACGCTTGAAGTTCACGTGAATTCCCTTCCGGGGTTCGATTGCAGGGTGTGGGCCGGTGCCGACCCGCCTGCGACGCTACGGAGTGCGTCTTACGAGCATCCGTTACGACGGTAAACAGCAGGTGAACGACCGCTGTCGCACTGGAATGTGTTGCGCGTTCAGGGGATTTCAGCGACACGCCTCTTGTGGGGCCGAGCGTGCCGGTGTGTTGCTGAAATCCCCTGAACGGGAAACGTCACTTCGACCCGAGGAGGACGGCCGGCCGATTGTGGGGGAGGTCTCAGGCGCGCGGTGCGTGCGTCTCGATCGCGATGATGCCCGAACCGGGGCTCGTCGCCGAGAGGTGCACGACGCTGAATGCGCCGGTCTCGAGCCCCGCGGCATCCGTCACATAGGAACCGAGCGGAGTGGCGGTGGCAAGCGCGACCTCGCGCATGATCTCGGGCAGCACCGGTCCGTGACTGCAGATGATGGCGCTCTTGCCGGCGCGCACCCGCTTGCCGACGACCCGCCGCACCTCGTCGTCGCCCGCCTCCCAGGCGTCTTGGCTGATGCCGGCGTCGCGCTTGATCTCGAGGCCGGCGGCCGCGGCGAGCGGGGTGACCGTCGTCACGCAGCGCACGGCCGGACTCGACACGATGCGCTTGGGCGCCCACGCGCCGAGGGTCGCGACGAGCCCCGCCGCCTGGTCGACGCCGCGCTCGGTGAGCGGCCGGGACGCATCGTCACCGGGCCAGCTCGAGCGGCCGACGGCCTTGCCGTGACGCACGACGGCGAGCGCGAACGTCGAGGTGATGCCCTGGTCGAGCAGCTTCGCGAAGGCGTCGAGGATCTCGACGTCGGGTTCGTAGCTCAGGTAGCTCCGCGCGCGCTTGACGGTCACCCACTCGAGCGCCGCCACTTCGGCGTTGGGCTTGAAGGTCGAGCGCTGCACGGCCCGATCGCTCACCTCGGCCGCCCAGTAGTGCACGATCTTCTCGCGCCCGCTCGGCAGCGGGTACCGCGAGACGCCGAGCGGCACGCCGAGGGCGACCTGGAGCCCGGTCTCCTCTTCGATCTCGCGCACGGCGGTCTGCGGCAGCGATTCGCCGGGGTCGACCTTGCCCTTGGGGATCGTGACGTCGCCGTAGACCGTGCGGTGGATGACCAGCACGTGCACCTTGCCGTCGATGAGGCGCCAGCAGACGGCCCCCGCGGCGTAGATCGCCGTCGTCACCGCCTGGACCCTGATCGCGGGCGCTGCCCCGAGCGGGTGCGCTGGCCGATCTGCTGCATGAGCCTATTCTGCATGTCGTCGAGTGGATGCCCGGCGTCGTCGACCGCGTGCCGCACCCATTCGCCCGAGCCGTCGAGCCACCACGAGCTCGTCGTGTCGGCCATCGCGAGGTCGAAGAGCGCGTCGATCTCGGCCAGATGGGCGGGGTCGGCGAGCCGCACGAGCGCTTCGACCCGTCGGTCGAGGTTGCGGTGCATCATGTCGGCCGAGCCGATGTAGACCTGCGGGTCGCCGTCGCCGACGAACGAGAACACGCGCGAGTGCTCGAGGTAGCGCCCGAGAATGGAGCGCACCGTGATGTTCTCGCTGAGCCCCGGGATCCCGGGGCGGAGGCTGCAGATGCCGCGCACCCACACCTCGACGGGTACGCCGGCGTTCGACGCGCGGTACAGCGCGTCGATGATGGCCTCGTCGACGATCGAGTTCACCTTGATGCGGATGCCGCATGGCTTGCCGGCCTCGGCATTGGCGATCTCGCCCGCGATGAGCTTCAAGAGCCCCTTTCGCAAGTGCAGCGGCGCGACGAGCAGGCGTTTGAACTTCTTCTCGATGGCGTAGCCCGAGAGCTCGTTGAAGAGCCGGGTGAGGTCTTTGCCGACCTGGTCGTCGGCGGTGAGCAGACCGAGGTCTTCGTAGATGCGACTCGTCTTGGGGTTGTAGTTGCCCGTGCCGATGTGGCTGTAGTGGCGCAGGCCCCCTTTCTCCTGTCTGATCACGAGGGCGAGCTTGCAGTGCGTCTTCAGCCCCACGAGGCCGTAGACGACGTGCACGCCGGCCTTCTCGAGCTTGCGCGCCCACGAGATGTTGGCCTGCTCGTCGAAGCGCGCCTTGATCTCGACGAGGGCGAGCACCTGCTTGCCCGACTCGGCGGCATCGATGAGCGCCTCGACGATGGGGCTGTCGCCCGAGGTGCGGTAGAGGGTCTGCTTGATCGCGAGCACGTCGGGGTCGGCCGCGGCCTGCTCGAGGAAGGCCTGCACGCTCGTGGCGAACGACTCGTAGGGGTGGTGCAGCAGCACGTCTTGACGCGAGATCGCCGTGAACACGTCGGCCCGAATGTTCGAGTCGCTCGGCTGCAGTTGCAGCGCGGTCGTCGGCACGTGGGTCGGGTAATGCAGTTCGGGGCGGTCGAGTCGCGAGAGGTCGAACAGGCCGCCGAGGTCGAGCGGCGCGGGCAGGCGGAACACCTCCTGCTCGGTGACGTCGAGCTCGCGCACGAGGAGCCCGAGCGTCACCTCGTCCATGTCGTCGGTGATCTCGAGGCGGATGGGCGGCCCGAACCGGCGGCGCAGCAGCTCTTTCTCGAGCGCCTTGATCAGGTTCTCGGTCTCGTCCTCTTCGATCTCGACGTCTTCGTTGCGCGTGACGCGGAACACGTGGTGCTCCACGATCTCCATGCCGGGGAAGAGGTCGCCGAGGTGGTTGGCGATGAGGTCTTCGAGGGCGACGTACCTGGCGTTCTCGATGGACTCGCCGGGGTCGACGCGCACGAACCGCGGCAGCATCTGCGGCACCTTGACGCGCGCGAACTCCTGGCGGCCGGTGCGGCTGTTGCGCACGCGCACCGAGAGATTCAGCGACAGACCCGAGATGTAGGGGAACGGGTGGGCGGGGTCGACGGCGAGCGGCATCAGCACGGGGAAGATCTGCTTCGAGAAGTAGTCGCGCAGATGCTCGTGCTCGACGTCGCCGAGCTCGCCCCAGGTGATGATGCGGATGCCGGACTCCGCGAGCGTGGGCTTCACGAGCCGCTGGTAGGCGGCCGCGTGCCGCTCCTGCAGCTCGTGCGCCTTGGCCGAGATGTCGCTCAGCACGTCGAGCGGCGAGCGGCCGACGTTCGAGGGCACCGCGAGACCGGTGACGATGCGGCGCTTCAGACCGGCGACGCGCACCATGAAGAACTCGTCGAGGTTCGAGGCGAAGATCGCGAGGAAGTTCGCCCGTTCGAGCACGGGCACCCTGGGGTCTTCGGCGAGCTCGAGCACGCGCTGGTTGAACGCGAGCCAGCTGAGCTCGCGGTCGAGATAGCGTTCGGCGGCGAGTTCGGGGGCGCCCTCGAGGTCGAACGGCTCGAAGTCGTCGTCGAAGTCGCTCGACGTGCGGTCGTCGTCGATGGCGCTGTCGGCGGTCATCCCCTCATCATGCCATCGAGGTGTTGCGGGCAGGTGAGGCGCAGCTCAACGGGCGGTGACGGGGGCGCCTTCGTCGTCTTCGTGCACGTTGAAGCGGTAGCCGACGTTGCGCACCGTGCCGATGAGGCCGTCGAGCTCACCGAGCTTGGCGCGCAGCCGCCGCACGTGCACGTCGACGGTGCGGGTGCCGCCGAAGTAGTCGTAGCCCCACACCTCGCTCAGCAGCTGCTCTCGTGTGAAGACGCGTGACGGGTGCGCCGCGAGGAAGCGCAGCAGCTCGAACTCCTTGTAGGTGAGGTCGAGCGTGCGGCCGTGCACCTTCGCCGAGTAGTTCGCCTCGTCGATCACGACGCCCGAGGTCTGGATGCGCTCGCTCGGCTGCGACGACTGCGATCTGCCGATCGCGAGCCGGATGCGCGCGTCGAGCTCGGCCGGGCCCGCGTGTTCGAGCACGACGTCGTCGATGCCCCAATCCGGTGTGACGGCGGCCAGTCCGCCCTCGGTGACGATCAGCACGAGCGGCACCGAGAGGCCGGTGGTGCGGAGGATCTGCGAGAGCGCCTTCGCGCCCGCGAGGTTCGTGCGGGCGTCGAGGAAGACGAGATCGGAATCGGGCGCTCTGACCAGCTGCTCGGGCGAAGCGGGGATGACCCGGATTCGGTGAGACAGGAGTGACAGTGCCGGGAGGACGTCGTCGTCGGCGGCCGGCGAGAGGATCAGCAGCTGGGCCACGACAGTACCCCTTCGGTGGTCGAGGGCCTCCAGTAGTAAGGTGCGGTCAATACTACGGGACGCCTCGAGGCGCTCTGCGACACGAACGGGGAGACGATTTGGACGAGACCGACACGACGAGCGGATGGCTCGGCATCGCGTTCGTCTGGGCGATCGCGCTCATCGGGGCCGTCGTGGTCGTGGCGCTCGCCTACGCCGGAAACGGCGTCTGGTTCGGCGACACCTCGTCGCTCGGCGTCTACGGTGCGCTCGGCGTCGTGCTCGCGGCATCCGTCGTCGGGGCGCTCGTCGTGCAGCTGGCCACGCGACGCCCGGTGGGGTTCGTCGTGCGCGTCAGCCGCAGCATCACGGGTGCTGCGGCGATCGTCGCGATCGCCGCCGTCGCGGTCGCGCCCGTCGCGATGGCCTGAACGGGATAGACTCGGAGCATGTCTGAGCTGCTCGCCCTCGAACTCCTCTTCATCGGCCTGCTCGGTCTCGCGAGTCTCGCGATCGCGTGGATCAGCGGTGTCGTCGTCTACAAGCTCTTCAAGGGCCAGCGCTAAAGCGCCGGTGACGTGTGGCGATGATCGAGCTGCCCGTCGACCTTCCGGCCGAGCTCGTGCCGCTCTCGTGGCTGCTCGGCGTCTGGGAGGGCTCGGGCGTCATCGACTACAAGATCGGCGACGACTCGATCACCCACGAGTTCGGCCAGCGCGTCAGCTTCAGCCACGACGGCCTGCCGCACCTGAACTACACCTCGTACACCTGGCTGTTCCCCGCCGAAGAGGGTGGTGAACCGACGCCGCTCGTCACCGAGACCGGCCACTGGCGGCTCGCCCGCCCGCTCGGCGACGGCGACCAGGGCCCCGGCATGCTGCCGGCCGTCGGCGAGCCGCGCTTCGCCGACGCCGAATCGGTCGAGTCGCTGCGCAATGCGGAGGGCGGCTTCGACATCGAGGTCTCGCTCGTGCATCCCGGCGGTGTCAGCGAGCTCTACCTCGGGCAGGTCTCGGGGCCGAGGGTCGACCTCGCGACCGATGCCGTCATGCGCGGCAGCGGCGCGAAGGAGTACGCGGCGGCCACCCGCCTCTACGGCCTCGTCGACGGCCACCTGCTCTGGGCGTGGGACATCGCCGCCCTCGGACAAGACCTGCGCACCCACGCGTCGGCCCGACTCGCGAAGGTCGACTGATGACCGCTTCTCCGTTCCTCTCACTCCCCGGTGCCGTTGCGGCAGAGGGCGTCGACGAGGGTGTCGCCGGCCACTACGGCAACCCCATCGTCGAGCAGCGCCACCTCGAACGCGGCACCGCGATCGTCGACCTCTCGAACCGCGGCATCGTGACCGTGACCGGGCCCGACCGATTGTCGTGGCTGCACTCCATGGCCAGCCAGGCCGTCGCGCGACTGCAACCGGGCGAGGGCGCGGAGGCGCTGCTGTTGGATGCCTCGGGGCGGGTCGAGCACGCCGTGCACCTGATCGACGACGGCGAGACCACCTGGCTCGTCGTCGAGGGCCACGAGGCGCCCGCGCTCGCCGCGTTCCTCGACCGCATGCGGTTCATGCTGCGGGTCGAGGTCGCCGATGCGAGCGGCGAGGTCGCCGTGCTCGGCGCGATGGCGACGGCGGCGCTCGATGCCGCGGCGCCCGCGTTCGCCCCGACGGGCGTGCCGCTCGACTGGGCCGACCCGTGGGCCCACCCGCGCCCCGGATCGCACCAGTACGCCCACGACGCCGGCCACCCGGCATCCGACTGGCACTGGATCGAGCGCATCGTGCCCCGCGCCGCGCTCGCCGACGCCGCGGCCGCCGTGCGCGCCGGCCGGGTCGACGCGGCCGGTTCGCTCGCCGCCGAGGCGCTACGGGTCGCCGCCTGGCGCCCGCGCCTCGCGACCGAGGTCGACGATCGCACGATTCCGCACGAGCTCGACTGGCTGCGCAGCGCCGTCGACCTCGGCAAGGGCTGCTACAAGGGCCAGGAGACGGTCGCGAAGGTGCTGAACCTCGGCCGCCCGCCGCGGCGGCTCGTGCTGCTGCACCTCGATGGCAGCGACACCGTGCTGCCCGCGCCGGGCGACGAGGTCGTCGGCGAGAGGGTGCGCCCCGCTGCGGCAGCCGGCGAAGAGCCCGAGCGCAAGGTCGTGGGCCGCATCACGACGGCGGCCATGCACCACGAGCTCGGGCCGGTCGCGCTCGCGGTCGTCAAGCGCGCCGTGCCCGCAGATCTTCCGCTCATCGTGTTGAGCCACGGCATCGAGGTCGCCGCTGCGCAGGTCGAGATCGTGCCGGCCGACGCGGGCGCGGCCGTCGAGGTGCCGAGACTGCCGCGCCTCGGCGTGCACAAGGGCTGACACCGGCTCGGATGTCTCGTGGCCCGGGCTGCCCGCCCGATGACACGCCCGTGACACGCCGATGGCCCGGCATCGTGAGATGCCGGGCCACCGGGTACCGGTCGACTGCTACTTGCAGTTGGACTTGGCGAATGCCGCCTCCTGACTGACCTCGTGGGCGGTGGTGCCGTCCCAGTGGGAGGCCGTGACCGTCGCCGTGCCCTTCTTCATCTTCTTCACACCCGTGTCGAAGAGGTGGTGCACCGCGGCACCGGGCGCGACCTTCTCGATCGTGTGGGTGCCCCACTCGGTCGTGAGGGTGATGTCGGCCCAGACGGTGCCCGTGTTGACCGCGTAGACCGCGACCTGGGCGGTGCCGCTCAGGCACTGCGAGGCGGCCGTGGTCATGATCGTCACTTCGATCGGACCGGGCTCTCCCACCGTGACCGTCGCGGCCTGGTCGGCCTCGACCGAGCCGGCGACGTCGGTCGAGCGGTACTCGACCGTGTGGTCGCCCGCACCGGTCACGACGAGCGGTTCGGTGTACGCCGCCCACTCGCCGCCGTCGAGGCGGTACTCGGTCGCCGCGACTCCCGAGGTGTCGTCGACCGCGTCGAGCGTGACGCGCATGCCGCCCTCGACGTCTTCGACCGTCGCGGTGGTGGTCGGCGCCACCGTGTCGACCTTCGCGGTCGCGGAGACCTCGGCCTCCACGTTGCCTGCGACGTCGGTCGAGCGGAACGCGATCGCGATCTCGCCCTCACCGGTCACCGCGACCGCACCGTCGTACGCGATCCACTCGCCGCCGTCGATCGAGTACTCGGTCGACGCGACTCCGGAGCCGTCGGCGTCGCTCGCGGTGAGCGTGAAGGTCGGTGCCGTGCGGAACCAGCCTTCGTCGCCGTCGGGCGCCGTGGGAGCCCACTCGAGGCTCGTCGTCGGCGCCGTGGTGTCGACCTGGGGCGTCTCGAGGTGGAAGTAGTCGAACTCCACCACCACGGGCTGCTCCTGCTGCGGACCGATCGCCATCAGGCCGAGGCCGCGCAGCGGCTGGTCGAAGGTGATCGCGGTGTCGCCGAGCGGCGTCCAGTTGACGCCGCCGTCGCTGACCTCGGCGGTGTAGTCGTTTCCGGTCTTCGTGACCCGGACGTACCAGTACCCGCTCTCGGTCGTGTCGGCGATGTTGACGTTGCGGCTGCCGTAGCCCGCACCGTTCTTCTCGGCCGCCATTTCGGCGCGCAGGTCGAGCGCGGTGCCCGGCCCGTTGTAGGCGACGATGTCGGCCTTGACGTAGTTGTCGTCGTCGGCCCACATCATGAGGCCCGCCAGCTGGTAGCGGTGCAGCAACGGCGCCTTGAACTTCGTCTCGGCCACCCAGTCGCCCTCGGGCGCTTCGGTGAGGATGAAGTTGCGCGGCGACAGCGGGTTGTTGCCGTTGATGTCGCCAGGCTGCGTCGTGACCTTCAGGTGACCGTCGGCGACGGCCGCGTGGTTGGAGTCGTACCGCACACTCTGCGACCAGCGGCAGCCGTCGAGCGCGGCGCCGTCGAACTCGTCGCTGGGTGCGACGGCCTCTCCGGCAGCGGGCTCGGGGCTGAAGTGGAACCAGTCGACCTTCGCCGTGACCGGCGTCGTACCGAGGTCGCCACCGGCCATGATGCCGATCTTCGCGTTCGGCTTGAGCTGCAGCTGGCCGCCGAGGGTGCTCCAGACCTCACCGTCGGCCGAGTAGGCCCCCGTCAGCACGGTGCCGTCGCTCACGAGCTTCAGCTGGATCGTCGTCGGGAACCCGGAGGGCAGCACCGGAGCGGACGGCGTCGTACGCGCGCCGGCCGTCTCACTCTGGAACTCGACCATGCGAGTGCCGTTCTGGTGACGCACGAAGGCGAGCTTGTTGTACTCGTCGTCGTTCTGGTGCACCACGAGCCCGGCCCACTGCCAGTGCGAGTTGTGCTCCAGCGTGATCTTCGTCGTCGCCTCCCACGCACCGGCGGGCAGCGGCTTGCCTGCGAAGCTCACGGGGCCGATCGAGGCCTCGTTGATGTCGCCGTTGGTGACGGGGACGTTCAGCACCCCGTCGCCCTGGGTGATCGGCTTCGCCGCGTCTTCGCGAATCGACCAGAACGGCGAGAGCGCCGGTGCGTCGAACTCGTCGGAGAGCGGAGCCGCCGTGCACATCAGCGGTTCGAGCGGCAGCGTGGGCTCCGGAGCCTGCGGATCGGTGTCGATCGCGAAGTCCGCGAAGTCGACCGTACCCGCGCCCGAGGCGTGCGAGACCATGAACATGCCCACGTCCTGGGTGGCGGCGGCGCCGGCCAGGTTGACCGTGCCTCCGACCTGGGTCCACGTGGTGCCGTTCTTCGACTGGTACGCCGTGTAGTCGTCGCCGCTGCGCTTGAGCTTGACCCACACGGGGTAGCTCGTGCTGCCGCCCGACACCGAGGTGTTCAGCTGGCCGTTGCCGTCGGGATCGGCGAGGAACTCGATGCCGCCGCTCGGCCGGATGCCGACCATCGCGTACCCGGGCGAGGTGCCCGGCTGCGTCATGTCGTTGCGCACGATGATGCCGGCCTTGGCCGAACCGTTCGTGTTCTGCTGCGCTTCGACCTTGACCACGGCTTCCCAGTTGTCGTCGCCGCCCGCGGGTGCGAACAGCGTCGAGTACTCGTCGGTGCCCTGCCAGGTGTCGTCGCCCGCGCCCGTGATGCGGAACCGGCCGTCGCCGATGCGCTCGAAGGTGCCGTCGGCGTTCGTGAAGGGCACGAGAGCGCCGAAGAGCTCGCCGACCTGGGCCTGCACGACGCGAGACGTGGTGGACTTGCCTGCCGTGTTGGTCGCGACGGCGGTGAGCTTGTAGAGCCCCTCGTCCGGTGCGGCCCAGGCGGCGGCGTACGGTGCGGTGTCGTCGACGCCGATGGAGGTTCCATCGACGAAGAACTCGACCTGCTTCACGTCGCCTGCGGCATCGGCCGTGACGGTGACGTCCTGTCCGGGCTCCAGCTCGACGTCCTGCTCGGGTGCGGTGATCGCAACCGTCGGCGACGCCACCGGGGACATGCCCTGGCCGATCGCCTCGAGGAAGTTGAGCTTGATCTCGCCGCCGCGGAAGACGACGTAGAGGTCCATCGTCTCAGCGGGGAACGCGCTCACGTCGACGCGCACGTCGGTGAACCGCATCGATCCGGTCGCCGGCACCTCGGTCGTCGCGAGGAGCTCGCCGTCGGCGGCTCCCTTGCGGAGCTCGATGCTGGTTCCGGCCGAGACCGCGGAGACGCGGATCGCGAGCTCGTCGATCCGGTGGAAGTTCACCGGGTCGAAGTGCGCCCATGCGCCGTCGCCGCCGACGATCACCTTGTCGCTCGCGATGCCCTCGACGTCGCGGCTCGGCGTCGTCGTCATGGCGTTCGCGCTGTCGAAGAACTCCGCCTGCTTCCGCTTCGGGAAGACGAGCGAGGTCTCGGAGCCCGTGAGCGGGTTGGCACCGGCTTCGCCGCCGCCGTCCGTGTAGCGGGCGTCGACCGCGAAGAAGATGTCCTCGTCGGCAGCGTGCCCGCCGAGGGTCGTCTCCGTGGTGCCCGTGAATCCGCTCAGCGGAGTCAGCGGGTGCGCGTGGTCGTCGTGTCCGAGCGCGGGCTGGATGATGACGTCGTCGCCGTTCACCGTGCCGTCTTCGGGGTCGGTGACCGAGACGTCCCACGAGAGGTCGTCTCCGAAGTCGAAGAACGCACCGTTCGGCGGAAGCGTGAACGAGACGGCCGGGCGGGTGTTGCCCACCGTGATCGGCACGGTCGTCGTCGCGGTCTTGCCGTCGGGGTCGGTGACGGTCAGTCGAGCGTCGAACACGCCGTCGGTCTCGTACGTGTGGGTCGTCGTCGCGGTCGTGGCATCCACGGTTCCGTCGTCTTCGAAGTCCCACGCGAACGTGAGTGCCGCGTTCTCGGGGTCGGTCGATGCGGTGCCGTCGAACGTCACGGTGAGCGGCGCGGGGCCGGAATCCACATCGCTCGTGGCCTTGGCGATCGGCGAACGCGAGCCCGAGATGTAGTCGATGCGGTGCAGTCCCGAGTTGGGGTTGTCGCGACCGAAGCCGCCGCCCCAGTCGAGCACGTAGAGCGACCCGTCGGGGCCGAACCGCGAGTCGATCGGAGCGAGGAACTGTTCTTGCGGCAGGAACGCGTTGACCTTCTCGACGGCGTGGTCGCCGCCGGTCGCGCCGTCCTTCAGCTGGATCGAGTACATCTTGTTGCGCGCCCACTCGTAGAAGAAGGGCTTGCCGTCGTAGGAGGCCGGGAACTTCGTGTCGGACTCGAGTTCGGGGTCGTAGTTGTAGACCGGTCCGCCCATGGGGGCGAGACCGCCGCCCTGGGGGATGATCCCGGGCACCGACGAGCGCTTGTAGCCGTACGACATGTCAGCGGCACGCACCGGCGGCAGCTCGGTCAGACCGGTGTTGCGGGGCGAGTCGTTGATCGGCGCGTCGCAGTCGAAGTAGTCGCCGACCGTCACCGGGTTCGTCGTGTAGTCGACGTTCCGGAACGGTTCGTTGTCGCCCATGCAGAGCGGCCAGCCGTAGTTGCCGGGACTCGTGATGTAGTTCCATTCGGCGATGCCGGCCGGGCCACGGGTGGCCGGCGCGTCGGAGCCGTTGTCGGGCGAGTAGTCGGCGAGGCTGATGGCGCCGTTCGACTGGTCGACCGAGAAACGGAACGGGTTGCGGAACCCCATGGCGTAGATCTCGGGCAGGGTCTTGTCCGCCGTGTCCAGCGCCTCGTCGAAGAGGTTGCCCTCGGGGATGGTGTAACCGGGGCTGTCGGCATTCGGCGTGACGCGGAGGAGCTTGCCGCGCAGGTCGTTCGTGTTCGCCGAGGTCTCGCGAGCATCGTGGAACGTGCCCGGACGTGTCGACAGCGGCGCGTAGCCGCCCGACGGCTCGGAGTGCGGGTTCACGTCGTCGCCGATGCTGATGAACAGGTTGCCCTGTGCATCGAAGTCGAGACCGCCACCGGTGTGGCCGGGCTCATCGGGCAGGCGACGCGCCGGGAACTCGATGATGAGCTCTTCGGACGCGGGGTCGATCGTGCCGTTGACCATCGTGAATCGCGAGACGCGGCTGAAGAAGCTCGACGGATCGGAGTTGTCGGCCGCGTTGGGCGAACGGTAGAGGTAGAGTCGCCCGTTCTCGGTGAAGTCGTTGTCGAGGGCGATGCCGAGCAGGCCGTCTTCACCACCCGAGTAGACGTCGAGCTTCAGAGCGGTCGTGACCGCGTTCGTGTTGGGGTCCCAGACGCGGACCTCTCCGCGCACGAGCTCGGTGTAGAACACGCGGCCGTCTTCGGCGACGTCCATCGCGAAGGGAGCCGAGGTGTTCTGGTCGAGCGAGACCTTCTCGAAGTTGTCCCAGACGGTGCCGCCGCAGTCGCCCTCTTCGAGGCCGGCCGCGTACTTCACCCCGCCGACGATGTGCTGCATGAACTTCGGCTCCGAGTAGTGCGAGCCGTAGTGGCCCATGGCCGTGGTCCACGTGCGACCGCCGTCATACGGCTTGCACCACGAGATGGGGTGGTCGTAGCCCATCTTGTTGCCGCCGGCGTCGTAGGTCGACTCGTCCATCGACGCGAGCACGTGTGCGGTGCCGCGCACGTTGTTCGAGAAGTTGTACCATTCGTCGCCGCGCTCCCAACGCGTCGACTCGAAGTGCTCCGTCGAGGGGTGCGTGTCGTCTTCGATGCGCACGGTTCCGGCCTGGCCCGGGTCGCTGCCGGTCGCGGCGTGTCCGGGCATGAGCGAGCCGACGAGGTTGTCCCACCACGTGTAGTTGCCGCGCATGTCGGTGGCGTTGTGGATCGCCACGATGCCGCCGCCCGCCTGCTGGTAGCGCTCGAGCGCCGCCTTCTGATCGGCGTTCCACGGGTCGCCCGACGCCTGGAACATGATGATCGCGTCGAAGCCCGCGAGATCGGTGTCGTTGAAGATCGTCGAGTCCTCGGTGTGCGTCACCTCCATGCCCTCGGCCTCGAGGGCCGCGGTGATGAGCGGTGTGCCCTTGTCGATCGCGTCGGTGTGACGGTACTGCGTCGTCTTCGTGAAGATGAGGATGTGCGACCCGCCGTCATGAGCCTGCGCCGGGGTCGCCACCCCCATCATGACTCCGACGGTGAGCAACGCCGTGAGTATCACAGCGACCAGCCGCCCGGCGGCCGGTTGTAAACGGGTGAGCATGAGACCTCCATCGATTCCGAATGGCCGGCCCGCGCTCGAACGGTCGAGCGACAGTGCGCGTCCGATCCCGAACCTAGGGGTGACTTATGGCGTTGGTCAAGCGAAAGTTGTCATAATGCCGACAGATTTTGTCGGTACGTCGATCATGATTCCGTCGAGAAGCCCGCACAACAGTCGGCGATCGGCCGACGGATGCCTCGCCGCTAGGCTTGATCGCATGCCACACACCCTCGTGCTGCTTCGCCACGGCAACAGCGAATGGAACCAGAAGAACCTGTTCACCGGTTGGGTCGACGTGCGGCTCAGCGAACTCGGCACGGCCGAGGCGGCACGCGCGGGCGAACTGCTCGTCGAGTCGGGTCTGCTGCCCGACGTGCTGCACACCTCGGTGCTCACGCGCGCGATCCAGACGGCGAACATCGCCCTCGACGTCGCCGATCGCGCGTGGATCGACGTGCGCCGCTCCTGGCGTCTCAACGAGCGCCACTACGGTGCCCTGCAGGGCCTCGACAAGGCCGAGACGCTCGAGAAGTACGGCCCCGAGCAGTTCCAGCTCTGGCGCCGCTCGTTCGACGTGCCGCCGCCCGTGCTGGCCGACGACGCCGAGTACTCGCAGGTCGGCGACCCGCGCTATGCGAACCTGGCCGACGACGAACTGCCGCGCACCGAGTGCCTGAAAGACGTCATCGCGCGCATGCTGCCGTACTGGCACGAGGGCATCGTGCCCGATCTCGCGGCCGGCAAGACGGTGCTCGTGACCGCGCACGGCAATTCGCTGCGCGCACTCGTCAAGCACCTCGACGGCATCGGCGACGACGAGATCGCCGAACTCAACATCCCGACCGGCATCCCGCTCGTCTACCGCCTCGGCGACGACTTCATGCCGCTCGGCCCGGGCGAGTACCTCGACCCCGAGGCGGCAGCCGCCGGCGCGGCCGCGGTGGCGGCGCAGGGCAAGAAATAGCGCAGGCCCCCCACGAGCGACGAAGGCCCGGCGGATGTCGCATCCGCCGGGCCTTCCCGCACGCTCCGGCCAGAGGCCGGCGCACGTGTCAGAGCGCCGACTTCTCCGGGTCCCAGTCACCCGTCGCGAGGTACTGCACCTTCTTGGCGATCGACACCGCGTGGTCGGCGAATCGCTCGTGGTATCGGCTCGCGAGGGTTGCGTCGACCGTGTCGACGGCCTCGCCCTTCCACGTCTCGCCGAGCACCTTGTCGAAGACCCGCAGGTGCAGGGCGTCGATCTTGTCGTCCTCGTTCCGGATCTCCTCGGCGAGGTGCACGTCTTCGGTGCGCAGCAGTTCGACGAGCCGCCGCGCGATCTCGACATCGAGCCGGCCCATCTCGGCGAAGGTCGGCCGCAGCGACTTCGGCACGACCTTGTCCGGGAAGCGGTAGCGGGCGAGCTGGGCGATGTGGGTCGACATGTCGCCCATGCGCTCGAGCGAGGCGCTGATGCGCAGCGCGCTCACGACGATGCGGAGGTCGCGCGCGACCGGCTGCTGCCTGGCGAGGATCGTGATCGCGAGTTCGTCGAGCGCGACCGTCTGCTGGTCGATGTGGTCGTCGTCGGCGATCACCTCTTCGGCGAGGCTCACGTTGGACTCGTTGAACGCCCGCGTCGCCTTGTCGATCGAGTCGGCCACGAGTGCGGCGAGCTCGACGAGCCGCTCCTGCACCTCGCGCAGTTCCTGCTGGAACACCTCACGCATGTCTTCGGATCCTTGTCTGCTCTGTCGAGCTCTGTACTGCCGCGGCCCGTGCCGGGCGCGGAAGTGCCCGGGCGATCCGGCCCTCGGGGCATCCTCCCCGCGCAAGATGAACAACAGGTGCCGGGATTCTGAACACTCCCTAACGTACCGCCGCACAGCGGGACAACGGCCGATCGAGCCCGAGCGGCTGGTTAGTCTGGTGCCATGGACTCCACCTGGTCGGTGCTCACCGCGCTGGCCTTCGGCATCTTCCTCGGCGCCGCATTCATGATCGTGCTGCACATGGCCGAGCGCCGCGGCTCGAGCGCGGCGAAGGTCGTCGCACCGACGATCCCCGACGGGGTCGATCAGGTGCTCGAGGTGCTGGAGTCCGCGGGCATCGTGCTCGACCCCTCGAACAACGTGCTCCGGGCCTCGCCCGGCGCGCTCGCGATGGGTCTCGTGCGGCAGCAGACCCTCGTGCATCCCGAGCTGCTCGAGCTCGCGGCATCCGTTCGCCGTGGCGGCGAGCCCCTCGTCGACGAGGTGACCATCGCGCGCGGGCCGTTCGGCGACTCGACCCTGCGCCTGCACGTGCGCGTCGCCCGGCTCGGCACCCGCTTCGTACTGCTGCTGGCCGAGGACCGCACCGAGGCGCATCGCCTCGACGAGGTGCGCCGCGACTTCGTCGCCAACATCAGTCACGAGCTGAAGACGCCGATCGCCTCGGTCAGCCTGCTCGCCGAAGCGCTCGACCAGGCCGCCGACGAACCCGAGCAGGTGCGCCGTTTCGCGGGCCGGCTCTCGGTCGAGGCCGCCCGGCTCGCGCACATCACGAGCGAGGTGATCGAGCTCTCGCGGCTGCAGGCCCGCGATGCACTGCGGCCCGACCGGCTCGTGCGCGTCGACCAGGTCGTCGCCGCGGCCGTCGACCAGAACCGGGTCGTCGCCGGCGGCAAGCAGGTCGAGGTCGCCGTGCGTGCCGGCGCGAAGGCCCAGGTGTACGGCGACCGGGCGCTTCTCGTCGTCGCGGTGCACAACCTCATCGCCAACGCGATCGCGTACTCGAACCCGGGCGGCCGGGTCGGCGTCGGCGTCAAGGTCGACGGCGATGTCGTCGAGATCGCGGTCACCGACCAGGGCATCGGCATCGAGGCCGACGAGCTCGAGCGCGTCTTCGAGCGGTTCTACCGGGTCGACCAGGCGCGATCGCGCAACACCGGCGGCACGGGGCTCGGCCTCAGCATCGTCAAGCACACCGTGCAGAACCACGGCGGCGACGTGCGCGTGTGGTCGCAGCCCGGCCGCGGGTCGACCTTCATGATCCGCCTGCCGCTCGCCGAGCCCGCCGCGGAACCCGCCGAGCCCACGGCATCATCGGCCGCGACATCCGCGGCCACCGAACGAGGAGACCGCCCGTGACCCGCATCCTGCTCGTCGAAGACGAGATCGCACTGAGCGACCCCCTGAGCTTCCTGCTCGAGCGCGAGGGGTACGAGGTGGAGGTCGCCGACGACGGCCCGTCGGCCGTCGAGGCGTTCGACCGGGCGGGCGCCGACCTCGTGCTGCTCGACCTCATGCTGCCCGGGCTCCCGGGCACCGAGGTGTGCCGCGAGATCCGCAGCCGTTCGACCGTGCCGATCATCATGCTCACGGCGAAGGACTCGGAGATCGACATCGTCGTGGGCCTCGAGCTCGGCGCCGACGACTACGTCACGAAGCCGTACTCGACGCGCGAGCTGCTCGCGCGCATCCGGGCGGTGCTGCGCCGGCGCATCGAGATCGAGGACTTCGACGAGGCCGTCATCGAGGGCGGCCGCGTGCGCATGGACGTCGACCGGCACACGGTCGAGGTCGACGGCGTGCCCGTGCCGATGCCGCTCAAGGAGTTCGAGCTGCTCGAACTGCTCATGCGCAACCCCGGCCGCGTGCTCACTCGAGGCCAGCTGATCGACCGCGTCTGGGGCTCCGACTACTTCGGCGACACGAAGACGCTCGACGTGCACATCAAGCGCATCCGCGGCAAGATCGAGGTCGCGCCGTCGGAGCCGGTGCAACTCGTCACCGTGCGCGGACTCGGGTATCGCTTCGAGGCCTGAGGCGGCACGCGAAACGGGTGGGATGCCGAAGCCTCCCACCCGTTCAGGTCTGTTCGCCGAGGCTACGGAACGAGGTGCTCGTACTCGGGAAGCCGGCCGTCGAGCACCGGGATGAGCTTCTCGACGCCCTCGGCCCCCGAGTACTGGAAGTACATCGTCAGGAATGCGCCGGGAAGTGTGTCGATGTCTTCGAGCACGATGGGCTCGACGAGGTCGGTGCCCTCGACCTCGTCGACGCCGAACACGACCTGGGAGCCGGCTTCGACGTCGATGGTCTGGGTGTCGCCGCCGCCGGCGCCGAACTGCACGTCGAGCGAGCGGTCTTCGGTGCCGCGGTTGACGATCGTCATGACGAGCGTGCCGTCGACGCCGTCGTCCGACACGACGAGCACGTTTCGGAGGTCGAGGTCGCCGACGTCGAGCGAGACGCCGTCGCTGGCGTCGTAGTGCTCGGTCGTCGCCTGGTAGGTGACCATCGAGCAGCCGCTCGCGCCGAGCGCGATGCCGAGGGCAAGAGCAGCGGATGCCGCGAGACGCGCCTTCACAGAACCTCCAAGTGCGTGGTGCGCGCGAGCAGGGGCCCGGGCGCGAAGCGATCGGAACCGAGCATATCGTACGGGGGCCGTGCGGCTCGAGAGGGGGCGGAACCTTAGCATGATCCCGAATGTGATATCCTGATAGTTGCCGAAAGGACATCTATTCATGCTTTTTGAGGTTGGCGAAACCGTCGTTTACCCCCACCACGGTGCCGCGACGATCATCGAAGTCAAAGACCGCGTCATCAAGGGCGAGACCAAGAAATACCTCAAGCTGAACGTCACGCAGGGAGACCTCGTCATCGAGGTGCCCGCTGAGAACGTCGACCTGGTCGGCGTCCGCGACGTCATCGGCAAAGAGGGCCTCGACAAGGTCTTCGAGGTGCTCCGGGCCCCCTTCACCGAGGAGCCGACCAACTGGTCGCGCCGCTACAAGGCGAACCTCGAGAAGCTCGCATCGGGCGATGTGATCAAGGTCTCCGAGGTCGTGCGCGACCTGTGGCGCCGCGATCAGGATCGCGGTCTCTCCGCGGGTGAGAAGCGCATGCTCGCCAAGGCGCGCCAGATTCTCATCTCCGAACTCGCGCTCGCAGAGAAGACCGACGAAGAGGCGGCCTCGACCGTGCTCGACGAGGTCCTCGCCTCCTGACGCAGGCGTATCA